>JBDTPW010000134.1:0-6116 GCA_039932495.1 Ilumatobacteraceae bacterium | reverse complement strand
AAGGTAAAACAACAACCACCGTCGGTCTTGGTCAAGCAATGAAGCACATCGACAAAAAAGCCGTGCTCAGTTTGCGCCAACCGTCGATGGGACCAACATTTGGAATCAAGGGCGGCGCCGCCGGTGGTGGATACAGCCAGGTCATCCCCATGGAGCTGCTCAATTTGCACCTAACAGGTGACTTTCACGCGGTGACCGCCGCCCACAATTTGCTTTCGGCGATGGTTGACAATCATTTGCATCAAGGCAACGCACTCGATTTCGACCTGCACAACATTTCGTGGCGTCGGGTCATCGACATAAACGATCGTGCTCTGCGCAACATCATCGTCGGCCTCGGGACAAAGGAGGACGGCGTAGTACGCCAAACAGGATTCGACATCACCGCCGCCTCCGAGGTGATGGCAATTCTGGCGTTGGCAACGTCGATGGACGACATGCGTGCTCGACTCGGTCGAATTGTTGTGGGCTACAACTCAAAGGGCGCGCCGATCACCGCAGAGCAATTGAGCGGTGCAGGATCAATGGCCGTCATCATGCGCGAAGCGATCAAACCGAATCTTCTGCAGACTTTGGAAAATACGCCCGTCATCGTTCATGCCGGACCGTTTGGCAACATTGCTCACGGCAACTCGTCAATCATCGGCGATCTCATAGGTATCCACTGCGGTGATTATCTGTTGACGGAGGCCGGATTTGGCGCCGACATGGGCGCAGAAAGATTTTTCAACATCAAATGCCGATCATCCGGCCTGGTACCCGATGCCGCTGTGCTTGTTTCAACAGTGCGCGCGCTCAAGGCGCACTCGGGTAAATACAAGATTGTTGCGGGTAAAGATTTGCCTGCCGATCTGCTGGCAGAAAATCCGGCCGACGTTGAAGCCGGTGCGGCCAATTTGCGTAAGCAGATTGAAAATGTACAGGCCCACGGCGTCACCCCGGTGGTGGCAATCAACGCATTCCCCACCGATCACAGTTCCGAGCACGACGTCATTCGAAAAATTGCTGCCGAGATGAACGCGCGAGTTGCCGTGTGCACGCATTTCCAAGATGGAGGGGCCGGAGCCATCGACCTTGCCCACGCCGTAGTTGAGGCCTGCGAGGAAAAGAATCAGTTTCACTTTCTGTATCCGCTTGACGCAACGCTTAAGGAAAAGATCGAAGCGGTGGCGACGAAAATCTATGGCGCGGCCAAGGTGGAATACTCTGCGGTGGCAAATCGTCAGATCAAGACATACACCGATAACGGATTTGCCAACTTGCCGGTGTGCATCGCCAAGACGCACCTGTCGATTTCCGGCGATGCTTCGCTGAAGGGTGCTCCGACCGGTCACACATTGGCCGTTCGCGAAGTTCGCGCATCGGTTGGTGCGGGATTCATCTATCCGATATGCGGCGAGATGCGAACCATGCCGGGACTCGGCACCAAGCCAGCAGCTTCGGTCATCGACTTCGACGAGAATGGCGAAATAGTTGGTCTTTCATGACTGGAGATTTCCGGCGAACTCCTGGCGGAGCGATTCTCATGGACGGCGAAGCCGCCCGCGATGAAATTGTGGCCCGCCTACGAAGTGAAATCGAAGCGGCTGGGTCTCCACCAATTTGCCTCGCCACTGTTTTGGTTGGTGACGACAAGCCGAGTCGGATCTATGTCAGTTGGAAACACAAGAAGGCGCAAGAAGCTGGAATGGTTTCCAAAGGTCTCGAGTTACCTGCATCGGCTAGTCAAGCCCAAGTCGAGGACGCGGTTTCCGCATTTGCCAATGATCCAGGCGTGCATGGAATTCTTGTGCAGTTGCCGATTCCAAAAGGACTCGACACGGAGAAAGTACTTTCGCTCGTGCCGCCGGAAAAGGACATCGACGGTCTCACCGAACTAAGCATGGGCCGACTGTTGCGCGGATTACCTGGTCACGTTCCGTGTACTCCGCTCGGAGTGATGCGACTGCTCTCTCGTTACGGAATCGCCACAAAGGGGAAGCGTGCGGTGGTACTAGGTCGATCGACTCTGGTCGGATTGCCCCAGGTGTTGTTGCTTGCCAGAAAGGGAACCGACGCGACGGTCACCTGCGCGCATTCACTGACTACCGATCTCGTCGACGTGTGTCGCGAATCGGACATCATCATTTCCGCTGTCGGCGTCGCCCGAATTATTACCGCAAAACATGTAAAGCCGGGCGCAACTGTTGTTGATGTCGGCGTATCGCGGGTGGAATCGAAAATCGTTGGTGACGTCGATTTTGACGAAGTTCAGAAAGTTGCAGGGGCGATAACGCCGATGCCGGGCGGTACGGGTCCCATGACTATTGGCTGCCTGCTGGAGAACACTCTTGAAGCGGCAAAGATGCTTGGCGCATTTCCGCGCTAAACAAACTGGTCTAACTACCTCGCCGCCGGTGCCTGCATTCGTTTTGCGGCAGCCTGTGTGAGTCGATCAAGAATTGTTGCCATGATCACGATCGCTAATCCAACTTCGGCGCCAAGCCCGGTGTTCGATCTGGTCAGCGCCTCGACCGAGCGATAACCGAGACCCTCGCCACCAACCATTCCGGCGATGATCGCCATGGCCAAGACCATCATCACCATTTGATTGATCGCCAAAATGATTGATGGCATCGCCAAGGGAATTCTCACGCCCCACAGAACTTGTCGTTGCGTCGCACCAAAGGTTGTCGCCGCTTCGATCGACTCCGAATTGACGTGTCGAATCCCCAACGAGGTGAGCCTGATCCCTGGGGGAATTGAATAGACGACGGCCGCAAGAACTCCGGGTACCGGGCCAACGGTAAAAATCATGACGAACGGAATTGCATAAATGAGTGGCGGGATAGTTTGCAGCGAGTCAAGCAATGGCGAAAGCGCGGCCTCGGCGCGCGGACGCCGGCCCATCCAAATTCCGATTGGCAAGGCAATCAGGATCGAAATAACTACCGCGACAATTGTTTGAGCCAAGGTATTGCTCGCCTCACCCCACATTCCGGTAATCCCGATGACGAAGAGGCCCGCCGCCGTGGCAATGGCCAATTTCCAACCGGCGACGAACAAAGCAAGCGTTGTTGCCCCAACGACGACGAGTTGCCAGGTGAGTGCGCTATTGAGTAGGTCTCGGGATCGAATGAGAAGTTCGCGAACCACAAAATCATTGAATGGACGGGTGACGACATCGAATGTGTCGCGAAACCAACGGACAAAATCATCGACGGGGTCGGCGAACGAAGTACCCCAAGAAAACGGAAAGTTGTGCACGCCGACGAAGCGGCTGAGTAGAGAGACAACGGCGACGCCGACGAAGAAACCTACGGCTACTCGCCAACCAAGTTTTCGATGACTCGATCCGGGAGCGACAATCAAGGATCGACTCAAGCGATCGAGTACTAGCGCTACCGCGACGACGGCAAGTCCAACGACAAGGCCGCGGCCAGGGCTAAGCAATCTCACCGTCTGCATAATTTCTTGACCAAGTCCTGCGGCACCTACGAGCGTGGCAATGACGACGATGCCAAGGGCCATCATCACGGTCTGATTGATGCCCGTAATAATCGAAGGTACGGCGAGTGGCATCTGGACTCTGAACAGGGTTTGTCTTCGAGTTGCTCCAAACATTTGTGATGCTTCGACGGCGGCCGGCGGAACCTGTCGAATTCCTAGTGCGGTACAGCGAACTACCGGCGGCAAGGCATAGATCACTGTTGCAATTGCAGCCGGCACCTGTCCGATCCCGAAAACAAGCACGACCGGTATGAGATACACGGTGGCAGGAACGGTTTGCATTGCGTCGAGCAGCGGCCGAAGCAGACTTTCCAATCGCGGATTCAACGCCGTCCACACTCCAAGGGGCAGACCGATGATGACGCTGATTGCCACGGCCACCGCCATGAGTGAAATAGTTTCGATACTTTGCTCCCACACACCAACAACTCCTGGATAGATGACGGCGCATGCGGCGATCAGTGCGGAACGCCATCTGCCAGTTCTGGCGATGATGGCAAAGACAACGATCGGGGCGACAAACCACGGAAACCAACTGATGAATGACGTAACCGAATCAAGGGCCAGATTGACGAGGTCGGTGAATGGATGAAAAAACCATGTGAACAGCCAGTGATCGCTTCGGTTGTCGCGTATCCATGACTGCACATTGTTGACCGGTTCGTCGAGACCGATGTTCCACGAATCTGGAAAACCTCGTGTGCCAAAAATTTGAGCGATGGCACATAAGGCCGCAACACTCAGCGCTGTCGCCCCGATTCGCTGGCGAATACCAAATCGGATGATTTGGTTGGGAATGGCGATGTTCATCGTTGCTCGTCTTCGAGCAATTTGGCAACGCTATTTCGATTGACTATTCCAATGACGGCTCCGTCATCGTCGACAACATTGATCGGTTCGTCGCGTTCGAGCAGCATCGGAATGACCCGTTCGACTAGGGAAGCGGCGTGAACCGATCGACCACCAATATGTTCTTTGCCAACCAGCGCAACGGATCGGACCGTAAGAACCTTTGCCCGTGGAATGTCTTTGGTGAATTCCCGTACATACTCGGTGGCCGGGTTCGTGACGATTTCTTCTGGGGTTCCTACCTGATCAAAGGAACCATCTTTCATAATCGCAATGCGATCACCAAGTCGCAACGCTTCCGAGAAGTCGTGGGTGATAAAGATGATCGTTCGATGCATGTTGTTCTGCAAATTGCAAAGTTCATCTTGCATTTCGCGCCGTATGAGCGGATCAAGTGCCGAAAACGGCTCGTCGAATAGAAGTATCTCGGGTTCAACGGCCAGCGCCCGCCCAAGGCCGACACGCTGTTGCATGCCACCCGACAATTGCTGCGGATAATGCTCTCCCCAGCCTGCGAGACCGACGAGGTTCAATACGTCTGTAGCCCGTTCAATTCGTTTGGCCTTGGGAACACCCTGGACCTCAAGTCCGTATGCAATGTTGTCGATCACTTTGCGATGCGGAAATAGACCGAAGTGTTGGAAGACCATCGAAATTCTTCCACGGCGAACTTCACGCAACGCCTTTGCGTCCAAGGCCAGCAGGTCTTCGCCATCGAGCAACACTTCACCACGGGTCGGCTCAATTAATCGCGACAGGCATCGAATGAGCGTGGATTTTCCGCTTCCGGAAAGCCCCATGACAACAAATGTTTCTCCGCGTGCGACCCAAAATGAGACGTCGCGTACTGCGACCGTTTGATCTAGTTGCTGCAGAATTTCGGTACGCGTCGCGCCGTCTTCGGCCCGCGAGATTGCAGTTTCAGGAGAACCAGAACCGAACACCTTCCATAGGTTTCGAACTTCAATTGCAAGCGATGCTTCCCCAGGCACATTGGAACCTTACTTGTCCTACCAGTTGGGTCAGAAAATTTAGATATGCTGTGACAACTAGAGAATCTAAAATGGGTTCTGCACCAAGGGGGAACAATGCGTTCTAGCAAAAAGATTTTGAGTCTCGGACTCCTTGTCGTTGGTTCGTTGCTCGCCGCGGCCTGCGGTAGCGATAGCAATTCATCGGGTGGCGGCACGGAAACCATCCGGATTGCTCGCAACAACTGGACGGCATCTGCAATCGAAGTTGAGATCGTCAAGCAACTCATCGAAAAACAACTCGGCAACCCGGTTGAGATCGTCGATATCGATGAAAACGCCATGTTCGCCGGATTGAGTTCTGGAGAGTTGGACGCCAACGTTGAGCTATGGCCATCGGGAATTTCATCCGACGAGCAGGCCTACATCGATGACGGATCCGTAGTCAATATGGGCGAACTGGGTGCAGTTGGAAAAATCGGTTGGTTCGTTCCGCAGTACGCGATCGACAAGTATCCATCGCTGGCAACATGGGAAGGTCTCAAAGACCCCGAAGTAGCCAAGGCATTTTCTACGGCGGCGACCGGTTCAAACGGTCGTTTTCTAGGAATGGATCCGTCGTTCTCTCAATACGACGAGCAGATCATCACCAATTTGGCCCTGCCATTCACCGTTCAATACTCGGGTTCGGAGGCGGCCACGCAAGCAGAAATTCAGTCGCGCGCGGCTCTCGAAGAACCAGTTCTGATGTATTACTGGACGCCTTCTGCGGCGGTTGGTAAATACAACCTGAAGAACGTTGCATTG
>JBDTPW010000133.1:0-13369 GCA_039932495.1 Ilumatobacteraceae bacterium | reverse complement strand
GACACTTCCCGTACCTACAGGGATCGACCTGTGGCTCGTGCCGTCAATGAATCCCGACGGGGCAGCCCACATCACCCATACAAATGCCAACGGCGTCGATCTCAACCGTAACTTTCCCTATCAGTGGCGGAAAATCTTTCAACTTGGCAACGAGCAATACTCTGGGCCATCAAAGGCATCAGAACCCGAAACAAAGGCGATGATCAAGTTCATGCGCGAGATCAAGCCGGAAATTGGTATCTGGTACCACCAAGACCTGTTTCGAATTTCGCCAAGTACGGGAGTCAACGGTCTGTTGAGAGCGCGTTATTCGCAACAGACAGGCATTCCGCTCAAGCAGATCACCGGGGGAACGTACTGGGGGATTGCCGCAACCTGGCAACGAATGACGCTGCCAAATTCGTATTCGTTTGTTGTCGAACTCCCAGGAACTCCAGTTCCCCCCAAGCATCTCCTACGCAACGCCAATGCGGTATTGGATGTGGCGTTATACCTTCGCAAACTAAACGGTGAGTAATCGCTCAGGCCAAATGAGGTAGGTCAGCAAGCCTCTCGTAGTCGCTCAACTCGTTGTACATGTGGGCCGACAGACGCACGTAGTTATGGCCACCAACTGACATGACCGTGGTTTCCGTATTGAGTTCAACGCTCGCTTTGCGTATGAGCTCGTTACATTCCGGGCGACTGAGCGGTGCCGGAATTGGCAATTGCACCATCCGCATCCACGGTGCTTCAAGAGTTGGTTCTACGTGCGGATCGACTTCCCAGAAGTCACGCAATAACTTCGCCGCCGCATCGACGACCTGCGTGTTGTGCGAATTGCGTTCGGCGTAGGTCCACTGTTGTTGAAACTCGATTGCTCGGGGTGTGGCGAGGTACGCCGAATAGTCGCTCGTGCCTTGCCAGTCAAACGAAACAGGAAAGCCAAGTTCGTAATCCCACGACGGAGCAAGCGGAGCCATCAGTTGGGCTATTTCACGATTCGCGCACACAAGTCCGGCAGATGGTCTCGGCGAACACATCCACTTATGAAAGTTGCCGACCCACACGTCGAATCCGGTTGGTAAAGGGAATTCGAGCATGCCCGTGCCGTGTGCACCATCGATGACGACTCGAATGCTCGGATGTTTGGCTTTGAGTTTGGCAATAATTTCGGCGACCGGCAGTAGCACTCCGGTATCCGAGGTGATCAGGTCGAGCACAACGATCGTTGGAGTCTCCGCAACTTGTATTGCTTCGCTAATTCGCGAGGCGATGATTTCGACCGTTATCTCATCCGGGTAGCGGACCACGACAGCACTGAGTGTGGCGCTACTGCGCTGGGCGACTCTTTGTAATCCGCGTTGCACGCCTCCGTAGCCGAGCGATGTTGCAACTATGTGGGCCGGTTGTGATTGATTCGTCAACTCGTCGACCAACGCCTGCACCGCTGTAATCACACCTTGCGACGCATTGGGCACAAAGGCAAATTGTTCTTCTGCAACACCAAACCATTCAGCCGCGGTTTGTCGCGCGGCAATCAGTAATTCAGGTAACTCGAAACGAAACCATCGATTGGGATTGGTGTTGGCCCGATGTTGAAATTCGTTCTGTACCGCTTCGACTTCTCTTGGCACCGCACCGAATGAACCGTGATTGAGGAAGTTGACTCCCTGAGCAAGGTTCCAGTGCGAAGCATGCGGATTGTTGCTCACTCGCGAAATTCGTCAGACGAATAAGCAGCCAGTCTGTCGGCGCGGTGGTGTGTGTCGATGTAACGAATCGTTCCGCTTCGGCTACGCATGACAAGACTCTGCGATCGTGCACCGTAGGCGTCGTACCGCACTCCGCGTAGCAATTCGCCATCGGTTACTCCCGTGGCGGCGAAAAACACGTCGTTGCCGCGAACCAAGTCATTTGTGGTGTGAATCTTTGCCATGTCATAGCCGGCTGCAATCGCAGCGTCTCGTTCCGCATCGTTGCGCGGGTACAAGCGTCCAACTATTTCGCCACCCATGGCCTTGAGGGCAGCTGCCGCTATGACACCCTCTGGTGTTCCGCCAATGCCCATCAAGATGTCCACGCCAACTCCCGGCGAAGCCGCGGCGATTGCGGCGAATATGTCGCCGTCGCTGATCAAACGGATTCGCGCACCCGAGGCGCGTACCTCGGCGATGAGATCGTCATGGCGCTCTCGTTCGAGGATCATCACCGTCAATTCGTGAAGGGTTTTCTTCATCGCCTTGGCGACCTCTTTGAGGTTTTTCGTTGGCGTGGCATTGAGATCAATTGCCGAAGCGGCCTCCGCGCCAACTGCAATCTTTTCCATGTAAACGCACGGTCCTGGATTGAACATCGAATCGCGTTCGGCAACCGCGATTACTGCCAGCGCGTTTCCGCGCCCCAAAGCGGTGAGAGTTGTTCCATCGATTGGGTCGACGGCCACATCTGCCATTGGCGAAGCGCCGTTGCCGACGCGTTCGCCGTTGTACAACATTGGGGCTTCGTCCTTCTCGCCCTCGCCAATGACGACGATTCCATCCATATTCACCGTGTCGAGTACGTTGCGCATCGCATCGACCGCGGCCCCATCGGCAGATAATTTGTTTCCCCGACCAACCCATCGGGCGGCGGCCAACGCAGCAGATTCGGTTACCCGAACCAACTCCATCGCCAGGTTGCGGTCTGGGGGTTCGCGCAATGTCATCGCAACTAAATCTAGTCGCCCCTTGTGTAACCGCAGAATACCGTGTCGAGTTTTACGTTTAGCCAACAAGAAGTAGCGTTTCAATTATGAGCGAGTGGAACCCACGTGATCCCGATACGGAATCCGTTCGCTACGACCTGTCGGAGTGGACAATCAATCAACGGGCCAATGTGGCCTCCGTACTCGCCGACGCGACCGTCTCTCACACGTGGGAGGGTGACGAACTCATTGTTCCGGTAGACGATGAGGAGCGAGTGGATGCGATTCTCGACGAGATCGAAAGCCAGTCGGCGGCAACCGGTTCAACCCAGTCACTGGATGTCGACGAGCAGCTAACAGAGTATGAGCTCGACGACTGGAGCGCGGCGGAACGCAGCGAATTATCGCAAATGCTCACAGAATTCAACGTTGCCTATCGGTGGGAGGGCGACGTGTTGCTCGTTCCAACTTCGTCGGAGGATGAAGTTGACGAGTGCCTCGACTCACTGGAAAAGGGCGGAGTCATCATCGTTGACGATGACTCGACGCCGCAGGCCAGTCAAGAGACACTGAAGACATTGTTTAATGTCGCCCAGCGATTGCAGCGCAACCCGTTAGATGCCGATGGGCTGACTTTGCTGTCAGTACTCCTTGAAGACATCGAGTCGCACAGATCGCCGCAAAATGTTCCTTCGTCCGCGTGGAGACAAGCAACCGATATTGCCGATCAACTCGCCGCGGCCCTCACCGACGACAATCAGCCAGATGAGTTGACGGCAATTGATTTAGCCGGTCGACTTCACGCGGTACTTCGTCCGCACGTATAGCCGTGGCCGGCGAAATTCTGGCCGAGCTAGAAATTTGGCACAACCGACCAATTACGCCAACGCGTCGGATTGCACTTGGAAATCTGATACTGCCTGTTGATCCGGGTCCGGGATTTGGTGGGCTATTACTTGGGGCCGTCATGTCCGCCCACGTTGCCGATATTGACGACGACCTTGTTCCCGATGTGCATCGCCTAATCACCCAAATCAAAAACGACGACCGAATCGTTCAACCGCGTCTGCGACACCGCTATCAAATTGACCGTCATGGATTGTCACGAAGCGTTCATCGATTGAATGGACAAGGCGACGAACTCGAATTTCGCTTCCAATCCGTCGGGACGCCACTGCAACAGGTACTTGGTTCGGTGTACGCGTTGGAACGACTCGCCGTCGACACGCGAAATCAACTTGCCGACCTGTTGCACAAGGCGATGAAGTGGCGCGGCCCCATTGGTCCATCATTCATTTCGTTCCTTGTCGGCAGTGGTGCAACATCGATGTCGGCACTGGCAGACCCGCGAGCCTGGGCACTTGACATTTTGGGATTTCCGCCAGGAACAATCAAGCCGAGCAAGAAAGAGGTACAGGTGCGATTTCGCGAAACGCTACGGCAAGTTCACCCAGACCATGGGGGAACGGAGGAGACGGCGGCGCATAGCATCAGCGAACTCGGCGAGGCACGACGCGTCCTGATGTACATGTGAAAGCACGCGGTCTTGTTCTCTTTCCAGGGGCTGGCAGCAGCCGCGATCAGTCCACCTTGTTGGCCATTGAACAAGCAGTATTGCCACTGCCAACATTTCGTATCGATTTTCCGTACCGACGCGAAGGTCGTAAGTTTCCCGACCGAACGCCGATACTCGTTCAAAGCGTGATTGATGAAGTCAACAGGACCGCCAACAAACTCAGATGTTCGACATCTGATCTGGTGATCGGTGGCAGGTCTATGGGAGGACGAATGTGCACGATGGCAATGGCCGACGAAGTCGCGCCACTCGATGTTCGTGGAGTGATCTGCGTTTCGTATCCGTTGCATCCGCCAAAGAAACCGGATCAATTGCGAACAGAGCACCTACCTCGAGTTCGGGCTCCCAGTCTGTTTATCAGCGGCACCCGCGATGAGTTCGGATCGCCCGACGAACTAACTCGCGAACTTGGCGCAATTCCGACTCCGCCGACAATCGAATTCATCGAGGGCGGTCGTCACGAACTGAAAGGCCATGACGATCGAGTCGCCGCCCTCATCGAGAACTGGCTAGTGGCGTTGCAGTAATTCGTCAGCCGGGTTCAGTTCCTCAAGTTCGCGGTGAGCGGTCTCCGGATACAAGGCGAACACAAGAACCGAGACCAAGACCGGGCCGATAGCGAGGAATGACATGACAGCGCCGTAACTCGCTCCGCGATCAATGAACGCTCCACAAACAAGTAACCCGATGCTTCCTCCCGCCAACGATGCGGCGGTGATGTAGGCAGAGGCGATATTGCGACGGGCGGTGGGGAAGAGTTCGCTACGAAACACCGACATTGCGGGATAGGACAAAGCAAGGGCCATTGCCCCCGCCAGGGCAGCAAGCCACATGCCGACTCCATGGACGCTGAACGACAGTGCGATGAGCAATGCACCAAGCGGGATCGTGATCGCCGCCAACAACTTGCGACCGTGCCGATCGGCAACCCGTCCTCCAATGATTAGCCCAATTGATGCCGGTCCGGTGGTGACCGTCGTGAAAATTGCGATCAACGTTGCAGAGTATCCGCGAACGTCTTTGAGGTAACGAACTTGAAATACCGAAGCGGCGGCGATGAACACGTTGACAAGTACCGCCACCGCCATTTGCAGAATCAGACGTCGTTTTTCAATTTGTGCGTGAACGGCCAGATTGTCCCGCACGTTCAAATCGTGTCTTCGCTCGTGGAGCGATTCAAATCGTTTCGTCTCGGGTAGCCGTTTTGTGATGACTACCGCCACGATTACCCACAGCAATCCAACCGCGTAGATGTAGCGCCACGAAGTCAACGAAATTTCCGCCAGCGGTAGCGAAGCAACGGCCACTCCGGCCCCGAATCCGGCCGTAATCGCGATCACGCTGAGCGCAAACGCGCGAGTGTCATTGGACATTTCCTCCGTGGCGACCACGATGATGAAAATGCTCAGCGCTAATCCAAGAGGCCGGCCAATTGTCTGAGTCAAGACGAGCGTTGCAAAGTTTGGTGAGAGTGCACCGAGCGATGTGACGAGAGGGGCGAGCCAGACCGTGATTAGGATCATTCGTCGTCGACCAAATCGGTCGGCCAATGCTGCGCATGGCAAGACAATGATCACTCCCCAGCGCACGATGGCAGCGGCAAATCCCTGACCCTGGGCAGAGATGTGAAACTCGTCGCTCGCATATGCAACCGTTTGCGTAAACACCGTGTTGGTGAATGCCGCGGGCATCGAGGCCAATGCAAGCAAAACGAGAACTTTTTTCTGTCGCGCGTTTAGCGAATTTGGGCGTACGAAACCGCCCAATCGTGCCAATTGTCTAGATCCCGATGTAAGCAGGGCCACCGCGCGAGCATACTGAGAGACAATGCGCATCATCGTCCAACCATCTGGCCCGCTTCATGGTCACGTTCAGGTTCCTGGGGCGAAAAATTCGGTGCTCAAACTCATGGCCGCCACATTGCTGGCCGAGGGCGATTACGAATTCACCAATGTTCCGGCGATCAATGACGTCGACACGATGGGGGATTTGATCGGCGCACTCGGAGTTTCGAGCGAACGAGTCGGACTGCACCAGCTCAATCTTTGCAATCACGGCAACATCACGCCGGTCGCTCCGTTCGAACAGGTAGACCGGATCCGATCCTCAATTAATGTGCTCGGCCCACTTCTGGCCAGATTCGGAAGGGCCGAAATTGCGATGCCGGGTGGCGACAATTTTGGTGAGCGACCCATCAATTGGCACATCGAAGGACTCGAGGCGATGGGCGCCACATTTGAACTGACTCCAGATGGCGTGCGCGCGACGGCGCCGCGTCTGCACGGTGCGTCGATAGTCCTCAGTTTTCCAAGCGTCGGCGCGACGGAAAATATTTTGACCGCTGCCGTGCTCGCCGACGGTGTCACGTCGATTGAAAATGCCGCCCGCGAACCTGAAATTTCAGATCTTTGCGCGATGTTGACCGAAATGGGCGCAAAAATATCTGGCGTTGGTACCGCAACGCTTGTTGTCGAAGGCGTCAAACCCGGTTCGTTGCGTGCCGTGCACCACGAAGTAATGAACGATCGGGTTCAGGCTGCAACGTATGTCGCCGCCGTCGCAATGTGCGGAGGCGATGTCGTTGTTCGCGGAGCCAGGCCGGATCACATGGAGATGCTGCTCAATGTGTACGCCGAGATGGGGGTGGACATTACTCCGCAGCCAGATGGTTTACGGGTTTCGGCCCATTCGCGCCTTCGTTCAATTAATTTTGCGACTTTGCCGTATCCCGGCATCGCCACCGACTACAAGCCTCTGCTCGTGGCGATGTTGGCGATAGCGGACGGGGTTGGAATCGCCACCGAAAATCTCTATCCCGGTCGATTCCGCTATATAGAGGAGTTATCCAAGTTGGGTGCCGATATCCGCATCGATGGCCATCATGCCGCCATTCGCGGAGTGCCGCGGCTCACCGGAGCGAGCGTGTGCGCCCCTGACATTCGTGCTGGAGCGGCTCTCGTGGTCGCCGGTTTAGTCGCCGACGGCGTCACCGAAATCAACGACATTCACCACATCGATCGTGGCTACGACGATTTAGTTGGTCGCCTCGTGGGAATCGGAGCCGACATCGCTCGACGTTGATGCGCGCTTGGCTGCATTTTGGCGTTCAACTCGCAGTGTCGCCCGCCACAACACGAATACGATCACTGCGACGGGTCCCGCAACGAGCAGCATTTCATCCCAACCGCCTTGATGAGCGAGCATCCCCGTATCGTAGAGGAGTAGATATTGTGTCGCTGTTTGTATAGGAGAACTCGTGTCGATGCGCACCCAGGTAGAAGAGACAATCGAGGTCATCCGGCCGGCCCTGCAGGCCGACGGTGGCGACATTGTGCTCAAAGAAGTGGACGAATCGACTGGAATCGTCACGGTCAATCTCGTCGGCGCCTGTGGCACATGCCCGGCTTCGGACCAAACGTTGAAGGCCGGAATCGAGCGCATCATGCGCGACCGCGTCGATGGTGTAACCGAGGTCGTGGCGGTCTAATACGTGTCCCGACGCACAAGCGACTCGAACAAATTGTTCACCGCAGCGATTGACGGAGACCGCGGATCGCTTGCCAGGTTGTTGTCGCTCATCGAAAGTGGCGGTGACGATGCGCGCGAGATAGGACGGTTGTCGTTTCCGTTGACCGGCGGCGGATACTCCGTCGGCATTACCGGTGCTCCGGGTGCCGGTAAGAGCACCCTCACAAGCGCGATCATCGGCAATCTTCGCGGTGGTTCCTTAGGCAGCGCACCAAATGTAGCCGTGCTAGCTATCGATCCCTCGTCGCCATTTACCGGTGGAGCAATCCTCGGCGACAGAGTGCGGATGCAGGATCACGCCACAGACGAAGGCGTATTCATTCGATCGATGGCCACCCGTGGTCATCTTGGCGGATTGTCGCTAGCCACGAGCGAGGCGATGCGTTTGCTCGATGCGATGAAATACCAATGGATACTTGTCGAAACGGTGGGAGTCGGCCAGGTAGAAGTCGAAATAGCGGGAGCCGCCGATTGCACAATTGTCGTCGTCAACCCCGGCTGGGGCGATGCGGTCCAAGCAAATAAGGCCGGACTACTGGAGATCGCCGACGTGTTTGTCATCAATAAGGCAGATCGCGCTGGAGAAACCGAGACCCGTCGAGATCTCGAACAGATGTTGGAGTTATCAGAATTTGATTCTGCGGCGTGGCGGCCACCGATTGTGGCCACGGTTGCCACCACCGCTGACGGTGTCGATGAATTGTGGACGCACGTGTTGCGTCACCGAAATTTCATCGAAGCGAACGGCGATCTCACCGCTCGGCGCGCCGGCCGATTGCGCCAAGAATTACGCACGATCATCGAAACCAAACTCGAACTTCGAGCCAGAGAAATCTGCAGCGGACCACAATGGAAATCTCTCGAGGATCAAGTTCTCGCCCACGCTATGGATCCGTGGAGCGCGGCCGATGGGATGCTTGAAGGCACTCTGAAAGCCACTGGAGAGTGAACCGCATACTGCGTCTACAGAGGAGCGCACCTGTTCGCGCGATCGTGGTTTCCAGTCTGACGCTAAGTGGTGCTGTCGGCGTGTTTGCGCTTTCGTTTGGAGTTCTGGCGGTGAGCGCGGGGGCCAGCGTCGCCCAAACATGTGCTTTGTCATTGTTCACGTTTACTGGAGCATCGCAATTGTCTGCCATGAGCGTTATCGCCACGGGCGGAACCGCGGGAGCAGCGCTCGGTGGTGCATTGCTGTTGGCCGCACGGAATTTCGTCTACGGATTGGCTCTCGCCCCAATTATTAATGGTTCGTTGCGCACACGACTCTTGGCCTCACACTTTGTGATCGACGAGACAACGGCAATGACCACCGCGCAATCAGATCCGCATCTGCGCAAGGTTGCATTTTGGACGACTGCTCTGTCGTTATTCTTGTTCTGGAATTTGGGAACATTTGCCGGAGCGCTACTGGGAAACGGTATCGATCCACAAAAGTATGGTCTTGATGTTGCCTTCACCGCTGCATTCGTGGCCATGCTCGCTCCACACTTGCGCACATCGAAGGGTCGTCAGGCCGCCACCCTCGGCGCATTGATCTGCTTAGTTCTGATTCCCAGCGCACCGATCGGCGTTCCGATCTTGGCAGCCGGGCTCGCAGTGTTCATTGGTCTGAGGCGCTGATGATTGCAGAGGTTCTTATGAATCACATGACATGGTGGTTGGTGATTGGGCTTTCGATTGGTTCGTTGGCTTTCAAAGTCGGCGGGCTTGTCATTGTTGGATCGCGAAAATTACCCCTGCCACTCGAGCGCTGTCTCATTCTCATTCCTGCCGCGTTGCTTGCCGCGCTCGTCGTCAAGGACACATTTTCGACGGCACATGATCTTTCAATTGACGCTCGCTCGGTCGGCTTGGCAGTTGCGGTGGTTGCCGCATGGCGAAAGGCGCCGCTCATTGTCGTCGTCGTTCTGGCCGCCGGAGCAACGGCGATCACTCGCGGACTGAATTGAATTTCGCTAAGAAGTTGATTCAACAATTCGTTTGAGGGCGTGTAAATTGCGACGCCAGATGAGCCTGAGCACAAGCTTCCCGCCGAGCAACTCGCCAAGCACGCCGCCAAACCACCACGGAAATTTCAGGTTTTCGGACCACATGAATCGCGTTCGCCTACCACCGTCAAGTGGCGTCAGTGTGAACCGCCCGGTGCCACGCACAAGACCAATGTGGCGCACGCCCATAACCTCTTGTGGAATCCATTCGGTGATCTCCATTCGGTCGGTGAGTTTTAGCGGACCGACTTTGGTGTCGCACAGAAACGCTGTGCCAACTCCACTGCGCTGATCGCCGACAAAGCGGATCGCTTTGGCATCGGCCATCCACTCGACGTGTCGTTCAATGGGCGCAATCACTGCCCATGTGTGTATTGGCGTCGCTTCTAGTTCGATTTCAACCTCAATGTGGCCCATGCCTTGGCAAGATACTACGAGTCGTGATTGGCAACCCGGCCGTACACGCTGACGTGCCGAGCACTTTCGTCGTCGAAGATTTCGCGTGCATAACTCGACCACCGCTGTTCGCAAACCAGTCCCGCTTGTAGCGCCATTGAGTCAATTTCGTCGACACTTGAGTATCTAATGCTCCATGGATGCTCAATGCGCGTGCCGTCGTTCAACTCTTCGATGAACGTGCCATCCACCAACTGCTCTTGCTCGTTCACGGTCGCTTCGCTCGTCACAACCCCGTTAGCGAGTACTCGATGCGCGTGCGGGGCAATGTGATCGGGGAGTTCACTAGCCGGCACAAAGCAATCGACCACGACGTGACCGCCCGGTGCGAGTCGCACCAAAGCTCGGGATAGACACTCAAGTTGCTCGGCCGCGCTCAACAAATTGAACAATGTGTTGTAGGCAAGTAGCACCACGCTGAACGGTCCGCCGGGCATGTCGCGGACCATGTGTCCCCAAGCCGCTTCAACGCGAGCGTCGGAACCGAGTTGCTTGGCCTCGAGGCGTTCCAACATTGCTGCCGACGAATCGATACCTATAACTCGCACACCGAACGCGGCTCCTCGCGATGCCAGCGGTATCGCGATCCTGCCGGTGCCAACTCCCAACTCAAGAACCGATCCTCCTGCGGCTAATTGCAACAAAAATTCGGTGCAATCGTCGATCGCGTCGAGATCGTGATACCACTCGTCATACACATTGGCGAACGCATCGCCATAGCTATTGTGCGAGTACGTCACGCCTCTATATCAGCAGGTTCGAGTAGTGCGAACCCCGTCGTACTTGTCCACCAAGTACCCTTCTCGGTGATGCTGACGTATCTAGATCACGCGGCGACCACCCCGATGCGCCCAGAGGCGATCGAGGCGATGATGCCGTATCTCGATGGTGTGTATGCAAATCCATCCGGATCGCATCGCTTTGCTCGTCAGGCACGCCAGGCCATCGACGAGGCCCGCGACACGGTGGCCGAAGCACTTGGTTGTAAGGCCGGTGAAGTGATTTTTACAAGTGGCGGAACCGAGGGTGACAACTCGGCGGTTCTCGGTGCGGTTCGAAAACGCGGCGGAGTGGCGGTGTGTTCGGCGGCCGAGCATCACGCGGTTTTGCATTGCGTAGAACATTTGCACGGGCGAGTTGTACACGTGAACACGCTTGGCTCGATTGATCTTGATTCACTATCGACAACGCTTGCCGCCGCAAATAACGAAGATCCGATTGCCGTCGTTTCGGTCATGGCGGTGAATAACGAGGTCGGCACGATCACGCCGCTTACCGAAGTTGCCAAGGTTGTGCGCAAACTTGCCCCCAACGCGCTACTTCACACGGATGCTGTTCAGGCCGCTTGTTGGTTCGATTTGAGAGAAGTCTCAAAACTTGTAGACGTGATGACGCTTTCAGCCCACAAATTTGGTGGACCAAAAGGAATGGGAATCATGATGACCCATCTTGGGCATGAACTCGAGCCCCTCATTTTGGGTGGAGGCCAGGAGCGCGATCGACGCAGCGGCACACACAACGTTGCCGGAATTATCGCTTCGGCAACCGCGCTACGCATCACGGACGTCACTCGCCAAGCGGAAGTAGAACGGATAAGCAAATTGCGCGACCGACTCGTCGACGACGTGTGTGCTGCCATACCCAATGTGCTGGAAACCGTCCCTCGTGAGAATCGCGTTGCCGGAATTGCACATTTGTGTATCAAGGGTTGTGAAAGCGAAGCGATTCTGTATCTGCTTGATGAGGCCGATGTCTGTGCATCGGCGGCATCTGCGTGTGCGAGTGGTGCCATGGAACCATCTCATGTCTTACAGGCGATGGGCGTCGATAAAGAGTGGAGCATGGGTGCGTTACGTTTCAGTCTTGGCCACACCACGACGGACCTTGACATCGATCGCGCGATCGAGGCTCTCTCCGAGTCGGTTCACAAACTTCGCCGCTAGAAGTCAGCGACTATCCCGTAGCCTTATTGACTATGAAAGTGCTTGTTGCGATGTCCGGAGGCGTCGATTCCTCCGTCGCCGCCGCCGAACTGAAGGCAAGCGGTCACGAAGTTGTCGGTGTGACAATGCGCCTGTGGGGCGGCGAGAGCGATACCGGTTGCTGTTCGGTTTCGGATGTCGATGACGCACGTCGAGTGGCTCAACAACTGGGCATCGATCACCTGGTGTTCAATTTTTCCGAAGATTTCAACACGCATGTGGTCAATCCGTATATCGATGCTCATGTTGCGGGCTTCACTCCGAACCCATGTATCGAATGCAATCGTCATCTCAAATTCGATCGTCTGAGCGAGCGGGCACGCCTGCTCGGCTTTGACGCAATCGCCACAGGGCATCACGCTCGCATCGAACGCGACGACAACAGCACACTTCGAATTGCTCGGGCCCACGACGAGGCGAAAGATCAGAGCTACGTCGTTCACATGTTGGATCAGGTGGAACTCGGCTACACGATGTTTCCAGTCGGACATTTGACAAAGACTCAGGTTCGCCAGCGCGCGGAAGAACTGGGACTGCGTACCGCGGCAAAGCCGGACAGTCAAGACGTGTGCTTTATCAGTCGAACAGGTGGTCGTGAGGCATTTTTAGGCAAGCGCATTCCGTTTCGATCGGCACAAGTGGTTCACGAGGACGGAACTTTGGTCGGTGAAATTGACGCCCTTGAACTTGTCACGGTTGGTCAGCGCAAGGGTCTTGGTCTTCCCGGGGGAGGACCGAAGCAATACGTGGTGGATGTTGACACGCCGAACGCTCGCGTCATCATCGGTGACGAATCGCGATTGATGTGCGCAGGTTTTGCAGTCAACAATGTCGCCTGGTCAGATCTCGGTGACTCATCTCGACTCTCCAAATTCAATGATGTGATGGTGCAGAGCAGCGCACACGGCCAGGCGAGTCCGGCAACGATTGAGTTTGTGGGCGAATCGAACGACTCAGTTCGTGTCAACTGGCTTTCGTCACAACGAAGAATTGCACCAGGCCAGAGTGTGGTGTTCTACGACGCCACCAATCGATATGTCATCGGTGGGGGAATCGCCGCCAATTAGTAAGGCTTAGTGTGCCGTACTCGCCAACACTTGTGCCGGTCGAGAAGGGGCCACAAGAAACACCTGAACGTGTAGCGCATCGGTTGTCTTCAGGATTCGTGCGGCGA
>JBDTPW010000132.1:0-9100 GCA_039932495.1 Ilumatobacteraceae bacterium | reverse complement strand
CCATCTGGGTCTGCGAGTGCGGCCCCAAATTGATTGACGACATCGATAAGTGCACAGGGAAGCATAACTTCGGGCATCCAAACTCGGCGCGATTGCATGGATGATTCGCGAGCAATACGCCTCAGGCGCTCGAGATGAGTGGTGGAATTTGAGCGACCCCATTTAACCACTCCCCGTTTCGTATCAGCAATCGGCACAATTCGATCGATGCCGATTTCGGTGAGTTTGCGCACGACATCATCTGGTCTGTCGCCTTTCGTCGGAGCAAATGCGACCGTAAGCAACTGCCTAGGTGCCGATTCGAAATGTGTTTCGCCGATTAATTCAACTTCGCCAGTGGCGTCGATCTTGGCCAGGCTCCACGAACCTTCGCCATCCGATACCGACATCATTTGATGCTGCTCAACCCGCAACACTCTCAAGACATGGTGACGATCGTTTTCGCTTAGTAACGGCTCAGAGAGATCGTCGACAAAAACATGGGCCGCCGAGTGGCGTAGTTGTGATATCACGAAAATGCAGATTTGATCCGCGACATGATCCCAGAGTCGGCGGCGGCGATTGGTTCACCCCGCTCTTCGGCATATCGTCGCAATAGTTCCTTTTCGGTATCGGACAGTTTGGTCGGCACGTCGATCGACACTCTGGCTCGCAGGTTTCCCCGACCGCGACTTCGTCCGCCTTGCACCAATCGGGGCACTCCCCTTCCTTTAAGGACAAACTCTCGACCGTGCTGGACTCCAGCAGGTATGACTAACTCTTCGTCACCGTCGAGTGTGGCGAGCGTGAACTGTGTGCCTAGCGCCGCTTGAGCAATTGAAACGACGACATCGGTTACTAGATCATCGTCTTCGCGTCGATACGTCGCATGTTCGGCGACACGAATGTGGACGTAGAGGTCGCCGTTGGCACCGCCACGAATTCCGACGGCGCCGCGGTTGGAGAGTCGGAGTGTTTGACCGTTGTCGACGCCGGCTGGCACATCAACGTTGAATGACGCTTCCTTGACGATCCGTCCATCACCACGGCACGTTGGACACGGACTCGCAATTGTTTCTCCCATTCCCCCACATGTCGCGCATGCTGCCGTAGTCACCATCTGACCGAGAATGCTTTGGCGAACTCGACGCACTTGACCGGAGCCGCCACATTCCGTGCACGCAGTCGCGATCGTTCCTTTCGCCGCGCCACTGCCCGAGCAGTCTTCACAGCGAATCGCCGATCGCACTTTCACCTCGGTCTTGGTCCCAAATACCGATTCTTCCAACGTGATATCGGCAATCGTTTCGATGTCTTGGCCACGGGGTGGTCCGGATGGTCCTCGCTGTGACCCACCGAACGGAGACCCGCCACCAAAGAAAGCGTCGAAGATGTCGCCTACTCCTCCACCGCCGAACGGATTTCCGCCTGCGTTGGTACCAATACCCGCTTCGCCGAATTGGTCGTAGCGAACTCTGGCCTCTGGATCAGAAAGCACTTCGTACGCCCGGCTCACTTCTTTGAACTGATTTTCAGTCTCCGGCGAGCCTGGGTTGGCATCCGGGTGTAGTTCGCGAGCACGGTTGCGATAAGCCTTCTTTATTTCTGCGGCCGATGCCGTCCGCTTTACCCCGAGTAGTGCATAAAAGTCTGACGCCATGGAGTGGCTCAGCCTTCTGTGATGTGGCGACCTAGTCGATCGCTCACAACTTCGACAGTGGCAAGTGCTTGGGGATAATTCATCCGCGTCGGTCCGAGAACTCCGACCATTCCAACCGTATTGCCGTCGGAAATGACCGGGGACAACACCATTGAACAGGTCACGAGCGGCTCAATTCCATGTTCTGCGCCGATGGCGACCGCCAGCCCACGATTGAGCATGTCACGAACAAGAGATACGACGACATATTGCTCTTCAAGTGTGTGCAGTACGGATCGGACAATTTCGACCGCATCAAATGCCTCGGCCATTGCCGACGCGCCACCGACGAAAACGGATTCGTCGCTTCGTCGAGTACCCAACGTTTCAATCACTTGCTTGACGATGGCATCCGCCCGCAATTCACCGGTTGGAGTTGGTGCGAAATGAGTGTCGAGAGCGCGACCAACCATGACGCCACTCAGTGCAGACGTGACAATGTCCAATACATCGTCGGTTGTCGCCGCCGCAAGTTCGATTGGTTCACTCTCCACCACTCCATTGGATAAGACGATGACTGCGGTGGCGAGGTGGGCGGACAATCCAACCAACTGCACCGAGCGGACGACGGCTACTTCGTGCTTCGGACCGAGCACAACGGCCGCGTAGTTGGTCAATTGGGCGAGCAGCAGAGTCGTGTGTTGGAGAGTTTCTTCGAGACGACCATGGGCGTGGTCGAAGAATTCCCCAACTCTGGCTTGGGACAAGGCATCGAGCCGACCCGTTGGGGTGAGGTGATCGACGAAAAATCGATAACCCTTGTCGGTGGGAACGCGACCAGCAGAGGTGTGCGGCGCAACAAGGTATCCCTCTTGTTCAAGAGTCGCCATTTCATTGCGCACGGTTGCCGGAGAAACGCTGAGCCCCGACAATTTTGCAATGTGCGACGATCCCACGGGTTGAGCCGTGGAAATGTATTCCTCAACTATTGCTCTGAGGATGGCAGTTTTGCGTTCGTCAAGCATCAGTGGACCGCTATCAGGCTACCGAACGCTTCATCCACACGAACATGAACAAGCCGGCACCAGCGGCGATGATTCCGCCGTAACCGAGAGACCATGACGCACTGACGTGATCTGCGATCCATCCGGTGATCGGTCCTCCGATCGGAGTCGATCCAAGAAACGCGACCGCGGTAAGTGCAAGCAGTCGGCCGCGCATATCCGGTGGCGCTTCGTCTTGAGTGATGCTGTTTGCACCAGCAATCATCGCCGCGCCACCGAACCCAAGTGGAACCGCGCATAAGTATGCCCACCACAAATTTGGAGACCAGGCCATGGCGATATTGCTGATTCCGAGAATCCAAATGTTGCCCATGACCCAGCCCGTGGTCACTCGATGCATTCGTGCGGTTAATAGTGACCCGAGCAGACTGCCAACACTTGTTACCGCCAGGATCCAGCCAAATGCTCGCGGATTTCCCCACGAATCATCGGCGAGTTTCGGAAGTACGACGCTGTAATTGAATGCAAACGTACTGACGACGGTGAATGCAATGAACAACACAAGTAGTCGCTCGTTGTTGCGCACATACCGAAGCGCGTCTCGTACAGGAGTTCCACCTGCTGGACGCGGTGGAGGCGTATGCATTTCGTTTCGACGCAGCCCAAATAATCCAAGCAGCATCGCCGCAAATGAGACTCCATTGGCGATGAACAACCACCCTGTCCCGAGCGGCCCTACAAGAACAGCGGCAAGTGCAGGACCAAAAATTCGCGAGCCCGTCATCACCGCTGTATTCAACGACATCGCATTCGACATATCCACGGGCGGCACAAGCTCGGTGACGAGACCGCGTCGTGCCGGATTATCGATAGCCCCGACAATGCCGAGAAGCCCAGACAACACATATACGGTCGGCAGATTGATGTGTCCTGTGAGATCGAGCACGCCGATGGTGAGCGCTTGTGCGGCGAGAAGCGACTGGGTCACAATCGTCATCGTTCGCCGATTGTGACGATCGGAAAGTGCACCAGCCCAAGCGCCGAGCAGAAGCATTGGCAGAAATTGCAACGCCACGTTGATACCAAGATCCGTGGCGTTACCTGTGAGCCGATAGAGCAGGAATGAAGTCGCGGTGAGTTGAATCCACGTCCCAATGTTTGACAGGAGAAGACCTAAGAAAAATAGTTTGGCGTTGAAATACTTGAGCGAACGGAACATGCGGCCGCGGGTATTTGTTGGTGCTATATAGATTTCAGTCATCGAGTTTGAGCACCGATATAAACACGTCTCCGGGTACTTCGACCCGGCCGATTGATTTCATTTTTTTCTTGCCTTCTTTTTGCTTTTCCAGGAGTTTGCGCTTGCGTGAAATGTCGCCCCCGTAACATTTTGCCAACACATCCTTGCGCCTCGCCTTTACCGTCTCTCGCGCCAGAATTCGCCCACCGACTGCCGCCTGAATCGGAACGTCAAACATTTGCCTCGGGATAAGTGCCTTGAGTTTTTCGCAAATCCGCTTTCCGTAGTCGTAAGCCTTGTCCCGGTGGACGATCGTGCTAAAGGCATCGGCAGGAACCGCATTGAGCAGAATGTCCACGCGTACAAGATCCGAAACGCGATAGCCGGTTAGTTCGTAGTCAAGGCTTGCATAACCTTGTGATCGACTCTTTAGTTGATCGAAGAAATCAACGACAACCTCTGCCAGTGGAATGTTGTAATTCATATCCACACGTTCGGGTGACAGGTATTCAAGTTTGATTAGTTCGCCGCGACGCGACTGGCACAATTCCATCAACGCGCCGGTGTAATCGGTTGGAGTAATGATGCTGACTCGGAAGAACGGCTCCTCGATGGACGCGATGTAAACGGTCGGTGGAAGATCCGCCGGGTTGTCAACAATCTCCATTTCGCCGTCGGTCTTCATGACGTGGTACTCGACGGATGGCGCCGTGGCGATCAACGCAAGGTTGAATTCACGCTCGAGGCGCTCCTTGACAATTTCCATGTGCAAGAGTCCGAGAAATCCGCAACGAAAACCGAAACCAAGTGCGCCCGAAGATTCCGGTTCGTAGGCAATCGATGCGTCGTTGAGCTTAAGACGTTGCAGACTCTCGCGCAAGGTTTCAAAATCGTCGGCGTCAATCGGGAACAGTCCACAGAACACCATCGGTTTTGGATCGCGATAACCGGCCAACGGTGATTCGGCCGGGTTGGCATAGTCGGTAATCGTCTCTCCGCTGCGGGCCTCGCCAACATCTTTGATTCCGGCTACGAGGTAACCGACTTCACCCGGGCCAAGTTCAGCCACAGGTGTCGGCACGGGCATGCGCGCGCCAACCTCAATTATTTCGTGCGTCGCTCGCGTCTGCATGAAAAGCAACTTGCTTCCGCTACGCAGGCGTCCGTTCATGACCCGAATGCTGGAAACGACGCCGCGGTACGTGTCGTATTGGCTGTCAAAAATCAGGGCTTGCAACGGTGCGTCTGGATCACCTTTCGGAGCAGGAATCCGTGTGACGACTGCATCGAGGAGTTCTGGAATTCCTTCGCCGGTTTTTGCCGAAATGCGCAAGATGTCCTCTGCCGGAATTCCCAGAATCTTTTCAATTTCCATCGCGTAACGGTCGGGATCTGCAGCGGGAAGATCGATTTTGTTGAGCACCGCGACGATTTCGAGATTACTTTCCAATGCCAGATAGCAATTGGCCAAGGTCTGGGCCTCAATCCCCTGGGCGGCGTCGACGACGAGCACGACGCCCTCGCAGGCGGCGAGCGAGCGGCTTACCTCGTAACCGAAGTCGACATGCCCTGGAGTGTCGATGAGGTGAAGCACCGAATCTCTCCAAATGACCCTGACATTTTGGGCCTTGATTGTGATCCCGCGTTCGCGCTCCAAGTCCATCGAGTCGAGGTACTGGGCGCGCATTTCTCTCGCATCGACGGCGCCCGTGATTTCTAGAATGCGGTCAGAGAGTGTGGACTTGCCGTGATCGATGTGGGCAATAATCGAGAAATTGCGGATGTTGGCGAGATCCATCGGACCGTTTCTGTTGTGGCTAACCAATAAATTCTACAGTCGGGTAGTGCAGTTGGGTTGGCTAGTGGGTCGCTGTTAGCCTTCAACGTCCGCACACAACGTCGTTGTTGTCCATGAAAGTCAGGTTTAGTCGAAGTGGCAAACATCAAGAGCCAGAAGAAGCGAATCATTACCAACGCCAAGGCCACTGAACGGAATCGGGCCGTCAAGAGCGAGTTGCGTACCCGTATTAAGAACGCCAGCGACACAGCCGGCACCCCGGAAAACACCGAGGCGCTTCGTCTCGCCGTCAAGCGACTCGACATGGCCGCTTCCAAGCATGTCATTCATCCCAAGCAGGCCGCACGCAAGAAGAGCCGCTTGATGAAGAAGATCAACGCCTCCGGCTAGACCGCGGGGCAGGGCTGCCCATTTTGCTCAGGCGGGCGATAAGAATTTCCATGGTCAATTCCTCTGGAAGATCCTTGCCGCCACGTAAATCGATATCCGCCCGCGACAGAAGTTGAATTGCGTTGGTAACGCCGGCGCCACCTACCCTGCGATACAGATCGAGATACTTACGGGCCTGAAAATCGCTCTTTGATCCGATCAGCGTCATTGCCTGGGGAACATCGCGCACATCGGGTCCGTCAAGTTTGAGCAATTTGACGTAATGGTTGTGCAGCAGGCTCATTACCTGCAAGGGGTGATATTCGCCGCTGCGAATCATGCGCCGAAGCATGGCCAATGCGGTTGCAGCGTCTGCGCTGTCAATTGCGTCGGTCAGATCCCAAGGTAAGACACTGCCCTGCTCCCCGAGGAACGGTTGAACGTCTTCGACAGTCAATTTTTTGGAAGTTCCGAAAGCCGACAGGAGAACCTCGATAAGTGAAGGCAGCCGCGCTTGATCTTGCCCTAACCAATCGATCACGCTGTTCATCGCATCGGTGTCGAGTTTCAGACCGGCCTGCGTGAATTGCTCCTGGAACCAAACAACAAGTTCATTTCGTCGGCCAGGAGGCGTCGTGGCCAAAACGGTCGCGCCCGATTTTTTCAGTGCTTCGTTCGTTGACTTTGCCAACTTGCCAAAAGCGGTAACGATGAGGTGTGTGACGTCCGATGGGTTGCGCAGGTACTCGACAAGCGGACCAAGTTGATCGACGGTTGCTTCGTGAATTCCCCGCAGTACGACAACTCTCGCATCGCCAAATAGAGACGGCGTTTCCGCACTGACGACGGCCGATTGAATTGAGCGTTCCCGCTCTTCGGCGGTGGCGACAGTGGCATCGTGGCTTTCGTACATTGAGGCGCGATCGGCCGTGCCGATTAATTCATCTACTAATTCGGTAAGCCTCGCCGACACCAAACGCTCGTCAGCTCCCGTGATCAGATAGATACCCACGGCTCTACTCTGTCATGTCGGTGGACCGACGGACGCTCGGCGCCGAACGCGCCGCCAACGTTGCACACCGATTCCCGTCACCGTCGTCCATCCGACAAAATTCGCAATGCCATGAGGCGATACTTGTTGAGCGACGACAGCAACCCACCACACCCAACGAACCGCAACCAGAATCGGCCACATCACGAACGACAACATTTGGTCTGGCAGTACGGCAGATAACAATCCGAGCGGCAAACCGGCGAGCATGACAAACCCGGCGACGGGAACTGCGAACAGATTGGCGGCAATGCCAACAATTGGCGCACTATGGAAAACAGACAGAGTGATTGGCATGACTCCGAGTTGAGCACCGAGAGTGACAGACAAGGGCAAAGCGCACCAATGCGGCACACCCATCTGCCCAAACTGGGACAATAGGAGTGGAGTGAGCGCAATGAGACCCGCGGTGGCACCCACCGACATCAGGAATCCGATTGACCAGACCAGCATCGGATCGAAAAAGACGAGAGCAATAACAGAACCGGCAAGCAAGTTTTGCGGGGACACTTTTAGTCCGCGAGCAAATCCGAATGCGGCGAGCCCCGCCATGACTGCCGCTCGTAACACCGATGGTTCAATGCGAGTTAGTAGGACGAACCAACCGAGCGCAACAACCGTTGCGACAAATCTCCACCACGTTCGCAGGCGGCGTAATAGTGGACTCAACGCAATGAGCATGAAGGCGACGTTTTGACCAGACACCGCGACGAGATGGGATAAACCCGCCGAACGAAATGCGTTACGCATCGCTTCCGGTTGATTCCGATCATCGCCGATTACCAGGCCAAGATATAAAGAGGCCTCCGAGTCGGGCATCACCTCGGCGCTGTGCGCCAGCACTTGTCGAACACGATTCGCACTTCGATACAGAGGTGATCCAAAGCTCCATTGTTCCGAGACAGATGTGAGAGAAATTGTTCCCACAACATGGTGCGGCGCCACCCACTTGATTCGATCTGGTCGCAAATTCGATCTTGTACCTTCCACCAACACAATCTCGCCCATGAGCCGCTGTCGCAATCGCCGACCGAGCGAACCAAATGCAGTTGCCTCGTAACGCTTTCCTTCAATCTCAAGTACGACCCGTTGCCCGGCAAAGAAAGGTTCGGGGTCTGCGCGCACGGTTGCCGGGCCGCGGTATGAACCGAGGGTTGCAATATTGACTTGTCGCCATGCCTCTTTCGAACCCGACGCTCCAACGAACACGATCGAAAGTGCCAGCACAGCGATTCGAATTCGATTTGAGCAATAACACATCGCGATGATTGCCGTGATGCATCCGACGATGAGGGAAAGAACTCGATGGTCGATGAATGGAATCGCTCCGCCAAAGAGCCATGACCATCGAGTGGCAACAAAAATTACTCCGGCAAAGATAACGAGCACATGCTTGTTCAATTTGTGACCTGTCGGTGCCGTACCGACCTCGTAAGATTGATGCATGGCGACTTCGGCTCAGCAACCTCGAACAATTGCAGAGCCAATACCTGATGGCATCGCCGACAACCGGCACAAGATCCGCAAACGAGGTGGCATTGTTGCAATTGAAATCGCCACGGCAATGGCGTTGGTCGGGATCGTCTTAATTTGGTTGCCCGGTGCCCTGTTTGGTGTCGTCGGATATTTGTTTGTTAATGCGGGAATACCAGCACTCGCCCTAGCGGGTGTTCCTGCCATTTCCGATACAAGTCGAATAGTCATTGCCATCGTTGCGAGCGCCGTGTTGTGGTGGACAGTCGGATACTTTGCCGCGGTGAGAGCGTCACGGCGCCCAATCGTCGATTGGTCGGAATGGCGAAAAGAGTTTCAGCCAATTGCCATTGGTGTATGGGTTGGCACAATTCTCGCTCTTGGAGTTGCTGCATTCGTTCTCGGCGCCTTGTAACACTCACACGCGTACGAGACCGAATAGTCCCTCAAGTTTTGCCGGACCAATTCCGCGCACATTGAGCAAATCGTCCACGCTGGCGAACGGTCCGTGAAGTAGCCGATACGCAACAATTGCGCGGGCGGTAGC
>JBDTPW010000131.1:0-10220 GCA_039932495.1 Ilumatobacteraceae bacterium | reverse complement strand
ATCGCCATTCTATGAATTGCTCAATGTTGGACTTCGCGGCGCAACACAAACCATTGGTGCCGATTCAGCCTCAGTAGAGGAATCGAAGTTGCTTGAAATTCCGGCGGGTTCGCCGGTGTTGCGTTGCGAGCGGATCACCAAAAATACTGAAGGGGAGGCCGTGCTGTTATCTCACCATGTGTTCCCCGCGGATCGGACAAACTTTGTTGTCGAACTTCCGTTTGCCCCTCCGTCGATCGCTCCAAGCGGTTTGCGCTTGGTCGAGTAGATCTGGATCACCACTTATTGAGGTGTAGGACCCTTTCCAACGGAAGCCGTTTGGCCGGCTGAAAATCTGTACCCTTGGTATAGGCGATCGGAAACAATCCGCCTTGAGTGATTTTGTCGTACGGAATACCAAGTAAATCGGCCGCCTTCTTTTCACCGTCTCCGATCAGGTGAATCGTCGTCCACGCCGAGCCAATGCCTCGACTGCGAAGGGCGAGCATAAAGCTCCACACTGCGGGCAGTAGCGAACCCCAACCACCGGCTCCGGTAGCCACATCAACTTTTTCCAGTCGACCGGTAATGCACGGGATCATCATCAATGGAGCGCGTTCGAAATTGTCGGCGAGAAACGAAGCAGAATCGCGCACCTTGGGTAGCTGTGCATCTCGAATGTCGCCAGTTTCGCGACCTCGCGGCATGGTCGAATAAATCGCCCAGTTGGCTCGATAAATCTCGGCGAGCGCCAACCGAGTGGCCTGATCCTCTACGAGAATGAAGTGCCAACCTTGGCTGTTGCCACCTGTCGGCGCCTGAAGGGCAATGCTTAGGCATTCCTCAACTACGGCGCGCTCGACGGGGCGATCAAAATCGAGTCGTTTGCGCACGCTCCGGGTTGTGGTGAGTACTTCGTCGGCTGTCAAGTTGAGTTGCATGCTCATCAGTGTGTCATGCCACGATGGTGTGACGCGCAACGGAGGATTGAGATGAGCAGCAACACGGAACGGGTAACAATTTCAGTAGTCGATCGCATCGCCGATGTGCGCATGGTCCGCGCCGATAAACGCAATGCCTTGGACAACGACATGTTCAACGCGTTGGCAAGCGTGGGCGAGCAGCTCAAGACGATGAATGATGTGAGGGCCATTGTGCTTTCCGGCGAAGGCGCGTCTTTTTGTGCGGGGCTCGACTTTGGATCGTTTCAAGTCATGGCTAGTTCCAAAGCGACACCCGAAACTACGGCGACGATAAATACGTCCCCGCGGCTAAATGCGGGTGACATTACCGATGGCCGGATTACGCATATGGCCCAGCAGGTGTGTTGGGTGTGGCAGGAAATTCCCGTTCCGGTGATCGCTGCAATCCATGGTCACGCTCTTGGAGGTGGCCTACAAATTGCCCTCGGAACTGACATTCGCATCGTCCATCCCGACACTCAGCTCTCGATTCGTGAGGTGCATTGGGGTTTGATCCCGGACATGACCGGAACGTTGATGCTCTCTCGTCTTGTTCGCCCGGATATTGCCAAGGACCTCGTCTTTAGCGCGCGGATCTTTAGTGGAACCGAAGCATTCGAAATTGGCGTGGCAACCCGTTTGTCCAACGATCCGCTTCGAGACTCGTTCGCGCTTGCCGCCGAGATTGCCCAACGCAGTCCCGAGGCGATTAGGGAAGCAAAGCAATTGCTCAACCGACTTGCCAATGCCGGCGCCGCCGAGCAGTTCGCCGCGGAGCGACAAGCGATTGGCAAACTAATCGGTTCGCCGAATCAGATCGAGGCTGTCATGGCTCATTTCGAAAAGCGTCCGGCGTCATTTAATCCTGTAACATAACCAACAGAGATCTTCTCTCGGGCCAACGTCGTCCCGGGCGAACCAAGAGTTCGCCACCTCTCAGTTACAAACTGGTTGAAATTGCAATGCGAGGACGAACATGTTGAGCGATATGCCGCTTGCACGCGGCTTGTATGACCCACGATTTGAACATGACGCATGCGGCGTCTCGTTTGTCGTGGACATCAACGGTCGCCCACGACACGAGATCGTGTCCATGGCCATCTCCGCCCTATGCAAATTGAAACATCGCGGAGCCTCCGGCGCGGAGGCGGACACGGGCGACGGTGCGGGGATTCTGTTGCAGATGCCGGATCGCTTTCTTCGTCAAGTCGTCGGCTTCGGGCTACCTAGGCAAGGCGCATATGGCGCCGGAATGGCCTTCCGGCCGAACGACGAATCACAACGAATCTTGGCTACCCAAGCAATTGAGCGAATTGTCACCGAGGAAGGACTGCGCACGCTCGGATGGCGCGAAGTACCTATTGATCCGACGTGCTTGGGCGCAAGCGCACGGAATGTCATGCCGAACATCGCCCAGATCTTTGTCCAAGACATTTCCGGCAAGACCGGTATTGAACTGGATCGCAAATTGTTCGTCGTTCGCAAACGAATAGAGCATCAATTGCCTGCCGAGCAGCGGACGTACTTTCCTTCTCTTTCCTCGCGCACGCTCATTTACAAGGGCATGTTGACGCCATCCCAATTGTCAGCTCTCTTTCCAGACCTGATCGATCGTCGAATCGAATCCGCGCTCGCTCTAGTTCACAGTCGGTTCAGCACAAACACATTTCCATCCTGGCCTCTTGCCCACCCGTATCGGTTCATCTCCCACAACGGCGAGATCAACACGGTGCAAGGCAATCGCAATTGGATGCACACGCGCGAGTCTCTGCTGAAAAGTGATCTCATTGATGGACTCGAACGGGCATTTCCAATTTGCACGGACGGCGGCTCGGACTCTGCGAGTTTTGATGAGGTACTCGAACTGCTCCATCTCGCCGGAAGATCGTTGCCTCACGCCATATTGATGATGATTCCAGAAGCGTGGGAAAACTACCCGACGATGGATTCTGAAAAACGCGATTTCTATCGATATCACGCGTCGCTCATGGAACCTTGGGACGGCCCGGCGAGCATCGCCTTCACCGACGGCACGGTGATCGGTGCCGTACTCGATCGAAATGGATTGCGACCAAGTCGATATTGGGTAACAGACGACGACCTGGTGATCATGGCCAGCGAAGTTGGAGTAGTCGACATTGACCCGGCGCACATCGTGTACAAGGGAAGGCTCCAGCCGGGACGAATGTTGCTCATCGACACTGCCCAGCGGCGCATCGTTGACGACACCGAAATCAAACTGGATCTCGCCAGAGCCGAACCGTATGGCCAATGGTTGACGCGCGGGCTCATTCATCTCGACGATTTACCAGATCGTGAGCACGTGGTGTACAGCCACGACAGCGTGCTCCGTCGCCAACAGGTTTTCGGCTACACCCACGAAGAATTGAAAGTCATTCTTGCGCCAATGGCTAAGTCTGGTACCGAACCAATCGGCTCGATGGGCACGGATACTCCGATTGCCGTGCTTTCGGCGCGACCCAGATTGCTGTTCGACTATTTTCAACAACTTTTCGCCCAAGTGACTAATCCTCCGCTCGACGCGATTCGTGAAGAGGTTGTCACATCTGTTGCCTCGTCGGTCGGCCCGGAATCGAATCTGTTGTTGGGATCAGAGGAAAATTGTCGGCAACTCGTCTTGCCGTTTCCGATCATTGACAACGATCAATTAGCAAAAATCATTCATATCAATGATGACGGCGATCGGACTCACTTGGCATCTGTTGTCATTAGTGGGTTGTATCGAGTGGCCGACGGCGAATCCGGATTACGAAAGGCTCTTGACGACGCTAAATCGGCCGTAAGCGATGCAATTTCAGGCGGGGCGCGCATCATCGTGTTATCGGATCGAAACAGTGATGTGGTGTTTGCCCCAATCCCATCGCTCCTGCTCACGAGCGCAATTCATCATCACCTGATTCGCCAAAAACAACGAACTCAGGTTGGTCTCATCATCGAATCCGGCGATGCTCGCGAAGTTCATCACATGGCATTGCTGATCGGTTACGGCGCCGGTGCTATCAATCCGTATCTCGCCTTCGAGTCAATTGAGGACTTGGTTACTGCCGACAACGGTCTTGGCATGCACGATCTCGGTCAAATAGATCCGCATAAGGCGATAACTAATTACATCAAGGCCGCTGGTAAAGGCGTCCTCAAGGTGATGTCCAAAATGGGAGTTTCAACGGTTGCGTCGTACACAGGTGCGCAAATTTTTGAGGCAATTGGACTTGGCCACGACTTGGTCGACGATTTCTTCACAGGAACCGTGTCGAGACTTGACGGGATCGGGCTCGATGTCATCGCCGCCGAAGTTGCGGCTCGACACGCCGTGGCTCATCCACCGAGACCGAACCTGCGATCACATCGCAAACTGGAACTCGGCGGTGAATATCAATGGAGGCGAGAAGGCGAGCATCACCTGTTCAATCCGGAAACGGTTTTTCGCCTCCAACACGCAACTCGCAGTAAGCGATACGACCTATTCAAGAACTACACCAAAGCGGTCGATGACCAATCCAAAGTTCTTTCCACGCTTCGCGGCCTGTTTGATTTGGACAACAGCCGCACATCGATTTCGATAGATGATGTCGAGCCTGTAGCGGAAATAGTTAGGCGTTTTTCCACAGGTGCGATGAGCTACGGCTCAATTTCGGCCGAGGCGCACGAGAACTTGGCAATCGCGATGAATCGCATTGGGGCAAAGAGCAACACGGGGGAGGGAGGCGAAGATCCGATTCGTTATGTGGCGTTGCCTAATGGCGATTCAAAGCGTTCGGCGATTAAGCAGGTTGCCTCCGGCCGGTTCGGAGTAACTAGTGAGTACCTCGTCAATTCCGATGATCTGCAAATCAAGATGTCGCAAGGGGCCAAGCCGGGTGAAGGCGGGCAACTTCCTGGCTACAAGGTGTATCCGTGGATTGCCAAAACTCGACACAGCACACCTGGTGTCGGACTTATCAGCCCTCCGCCACACCACGACATCTATTCGATCGAAGATCTCAAGCAACTTATTCACGATCTCAAGAATTCGAATCCATCGGCGCGCATACATGTCAAGCTCGTCGCACAAGTTGGGATCGGCGCGGTCGCGGCGGGTGTGAGTAAGGCCAAGGCGGACGTCGTTCTCATTTCGGGTCACGACGGGGGAACTGGTGCATCACCTCTCACTTCGCTAAAACATGCCGGCGCCCCGTGGGAGCTTGGACTCGCCGAAACGCAACAAACGCTTGTGCTCAACGGTTTGCGCGATCGCATTGTCGTCCAGGCCGACGGACAAATGAAAACCGGGAGGGACGTGATCATCGCGGCACTGCTCGGCGCGGAGGAATTTGGATTTGCCACGGCTCCTTTGGTGGTAAGCGGCTGCGTGATGATGCGGGTTTGTCATCTCGATACATGTCCGGTTGGTATTGCCACCCAAAATCCCGAATTACGCAAGCGATTCAACGGCAAACCAGAATTTGTTGTTAATTTTTTTGAGTTCATCGCCCAAGAGGTACGCGAATATCTTGCCCAACTCGGGTTTCGCACATTGCAGGAAGCCGTTGGCCATGTCGAGGCGTTGAATGTCGGACGCGCCGTCAACCATTGGAAGACCCAAGGTCTCGACATTTCTCCAATTCTGATGACGTCGCAAAATCCGTATAACCAAACGCTTCATCAATCGGTTGCTCAAGATCATGGGCTCGACGACGCACTCGACAACGAACTGCTCGACATTTGCGCGGGGGCAATCCTCGATCGGACTCCGGTGAGTAAAACCCTTCCGATTAGCAATACAAATCGAACAGTCGGAACGATGCTCGGTCACGCGATCACTCACGCTTGGGGCGGGGACGGATTACCGGACGCCACCATTCAGCTGCACTTCGTCGGCTCGGCTGGTCAAAGTTTTGGTGCATTCATTCCACGCGGAATTGAATTGCGCCTGGAAGGCGACTCGAACGACTATCTGGGCAAAGGTCTGTCTGGAGGTCGAATTATCGTCCTTCCGCATTCGAGGTCGACTTTCGTGTCCCACGAAAATGTGATTGCCGGCAACGTGATTGCCTACGGCGCAACTTCCGGCGAAATTTTCCTCAACGGAAAAGTTGGAGAGCGATTCTGCGTGCGCAATTCTGGCGCCACGGCTGTTGTTGAGGAAATCGGTGATCACGGTTGCGAGTACATGACCGGTGGGCGGGTGGTGGTGCTCGGTGAAACTGGTCGCAATTTCGGCGCCGGAATGTCCGGCGGAATCGCTTATGTCTACGACAAACACAAATCACTCGCCGAGCGAGTAAATGGCGAACTCGTGACCGTGCAGGAACTCACGACCGTCGATCGTGAATGGTTGAAAGAGATCGTCACGCGACACCACGACTACACCGGATCATTGACAGCGGCGAAAATTCTTGCCAATTGGGGTACGTGCTGGCCAGACTTTCGCAAGGTCATGCCCCGCGATTATGAACGGGTGTTGTCGGTTCTGGAGAGTGCTTCGGCAGACGGATTGAGTGAAGACGAAACCTCGCAGCGGGTGATGGAGTCTGCGCGTGGGTGAGGCAACCGGATTCCTGAAATGGACTCGAGCGACGCCGAGTCGTCGTCCAATCCCAGTTCGGATCTCGGACTGGCGCGAGGTGTATGAGCCGTTTCCAGAGGCCGACGTCAAGCATCAGGCAGGTAGGTGTATGGATTGTGGAATTCCGTTTTGCAACAATGGATGTCCGCTGGGAAATCTCATTCCCGATTGGAACGATCTCGTCTATCGCCAACATTGGAGCGATGCAATCGATCGCCTCCATGCGACGAACAATTTTCCAGACTTCACTGGTCGGCTGTGTCCCGCGCCGTGCGAGTCTGCGTGCGTTCTTGGGATAAATGCAGATCCGGTGAGCATCAAGCAAATTGAAGTCGAAATAATCGACCGCGCATGGGACGAAGGGTGGGTCGTGCCCCAAGTTTCGACCGTGAAGACTGGTAAGCGGGTCGCTGTAATCGGCTCTGGTCCCGCCGGATTGGCCGCAGCCCAGCAACTTACGCGAGCTGGCCACGACGTGGTCGTCCTCGAGCGAGATGATCGCATTGGTGGGCTGCTCCGGTATGGGATTCCTGAATTCAAGATGGAAAAGAAGCACCTAGATCGACGGCTCGCTCAAATGAGCGCGGAGGGAACTGAATTCCGGATCAATGCGCGCGTCGGCGACAACGTCGACATCGATGTACTAATGGCCTCGAATGATGCCCTCGTCCTTGCGTGCGGGGCCACCGCAAGCCGAGATCTGAACGTTCCCGGTCGCGAACTTGCGGGCATACATCAAGCCATGGAGTTTCTACCGCCTTCGAATCGAATCCAACACGGAGACTTCATAGACAATTCGATCAGTGCGGCCGGTAAACATGTCGTCATTATTGGTGGAGGCGATACCGGTGCTGATTGTCTCGGCACCGTTCATCGTCAGGGCGCCGCCTCCGTCTTGCAGCTAGAGATCATGCCTCGGCCCCCAGATGCACGAGCGGCCGAAAATCCTTGGCCGCAATGGTCGATGATATTTCGCACTTCTTCGGCCCACGAGGAAGGCGGCGAGCGCATCTTTGGCGTAAGCACCGAGCGCTTTGTCGGGGATGAGCGTGGCAATGTGCGGGCGCTCGTGCTCAACGAAGTGGTTCTCGTCAACGGAAAATTTGAGATGGTTGCAAACTCGGAGAAGGAGTTGCGCTGCGATCTTGTGCTGCTGGCACTTGGTTTTGTCGGACCTCAAATCGACTCGTGGTTGACGCAACTCGGCGTTGAACTCGATGCGAGAGGCAATATTGCGCGCAACGATTCATTTGCAACAAATGTTCGCGGCGTTTTTGTTGCCGGCGACATGGGCAGAGGACAAAGTCTCATCGTCTGGGCGATCGCCGAGGGGCGAGGTGTGGCGGCTTCGGTAGATCAATTCCTCATGGGCTCTACATCTCTGCCATCACCTATCGTCGCATCGGCACGGCCACTCGCGTAATTGTCGCGGTGGCGAGTGAGCGTACTTTGGGGGCAATTTCCCCTAGAATTAAGCGAAATGAAATCAATAAATCGTACGGCCATTGCCGCGTCTGGGGCCATTCTCTGTCTCATCATGCTCATTTCCTCGTGTGGCACAGAGGTCAAGGGCAGCGCCACCACTGTGGTTCCCGTTGGGCCAACTGACTTCGCCACAATTCCTCCGGCGCAATCGACATTGCCGGTCGTTTCCACGACTCTGCCGCCAGGGTCGGTAGGCGTCGAGCAGACATATATTGTGCGGGCTGGCGACTCGCCGATCGGTGTAGCCAACTTGTTCGGTATCACGGTTTCCGAACTCCTGTCGTGGAACGGGTTAGTCGCCGCCACTCAGTTTCCGTATCCCGGTGCGACGATGAAGATTCCACCAACCGCCATGGTCAACAATCCGGTGATCACGATTGCGCCAAACGTGTCCATTGCTCCGAGTACTCCTGGTTGCGACCCGCGTCCGGCCGGCACGTACAAGGTGGCCAAGGACGATTCTATTTACATCATCCGCAAGAAGTTCTGCGTGTCACTGAGTGCACTTTTGGGTGCAAATGGGTGGCCGAGTTCGAGCGTGATCATTCATCCTGGACAACTGATCAACATTCCAGCGTCTGGAACTTGATCGGCTCATCTAGTCAGCGTTGAGTATTTCGTCGCTGGCGAGCGTGACGTTCGATGGCCAAGGAAATCAGTTCGTCCAATAGTTGACCGTAGGTCAGTCCGCTGGCCTGCCATAACTTTGGATACATCGAAATCGGTGTAAAGCCGGGAATCGTGTTGACCTCGTTGCACAGAAAACCTCGGCCGTTTTCCTCATACAAGAAATCGACCCGAGCCATGCCATCCGCCCGCAAGACCTTAAAAATCTCGACAGCTTTGCGTTGAACCTCGCTGACCTGGTCGGCGCTTAGTCGAGCGGGAACAATGAGCGCTGCGCCGTCGACCACATATTTGTCCTCATAATCGTAGAACTCGTGACTTGGAATGATTTCTCCAGGCACCGACGCGCGTGGCTCAAGATTCCCAAGGATTGCCACCTCAATTTCTCGTCCAACAATTGCTTCCTCGATCAGTATCCATTCATCAAACGCAAGAGCGTGGCTAATCGCCCGACGAACCTCTTCCATCGTGCGCGCTTTGGACACCCCGATCGACGATCCCATGTTGGCCGGTTTGACAAAAACCGGTAGCCCAAGTTTTTCGATTGCACTCTCGATTACCGCATTGGAGACAAAACCGTCGCGGAGCGAAACGAAATTTGGCTGAGCGATGTTATTAGCCGCGAGCAACTGCCGGGCAACTCCTTTGTCCATTGCCACCGCACTACCGAGCACGCCGGCACCAACATAAGCAACATTGGCGAGCTCCAGTACGCCTTGCACGGTTCCGTCTTCGCCCATTGGGCCATGGAGCAATGGAAACACGACAGTGTTTTCGTCCGACCGAACTTGCTCAATGATCGGCGTGATCGAAGTTGGTTCTCCTTCGGCGACTAAGCGCTCGGGCAACGATAAAGCACCGGCGGTCAACGACTTTGACGGTCCTGGCGCGAGCACCCATTTCCCCGTGCGCGTAATTCCAACAGTGGTGATGCGGTATCGCCGAGAATCGAGTGCGCGAAGAACATGAGCGGCGGTGACACAACTGACATCATGTTCCGCAGATTCTCCGCCGAATAGAACTATGACATGAGTGCACGACTCCGCATCTGCGTTCATTGAAAAATACGGTACTAGATGATGTGCAGATAACGGTGTAGGTAGTGTCGGTGTATGCGTTTAATGGCCGCCGATGTTGCTCGCGCGACAAACGGTGAATTGGTCGGACAAAACGCGCATCTCGTCGGTGCATCGTTTGATTCGCGAACAATTCAGCCGGGACAATTATTCGTGCCGATCATTGCAGATAATGACGGACATGATTTCATCGAGGACGCACTTCGACGTGGGGCCGGCGCGTATCTAACTAGTCGATCCGCCCAGAGTCGCACTGCAATTGTCGTGCCAGACACTCTCGAGGCTCTAATGAAACTTGGATCTTGGGGCCGAGACAAACTCGATGCTCAACTCGAGAATCGGGTCGTCGCGATTACCGGATCGGTAGGCAAGACGACAACGAAAGATTTCGTGGCCGCGGCGCTTGGTGATCAATTCCGAGTGAGCGCGAGTGAGCGTTCATTTAACAACGATCAAGGTTTGCCGACCGCCATTCTCAATTCACGCGATGATGCACAATGCCTGATTCTGGAAATGGGCATGCGC
>JBDTPW010000130.1:0-10432 GCA_039932495.1 Ilumatobacteraceae bacterium | reverse complement strand
AGTCGCGATCTTCCTTGACCGCGTTCATGAACTCGTCGGTCACCCGTACAGAGTTATTGGCATTTTGGTACTGCACCGAAAATGAATCGGCACCATCCAGGTCCATGTCGAAGCCGGCATCTCGAAGGGCTCTCGCCTTCTTCTCTTCATGTGCCTTGCACCAAATGAACTCCTCGATGTCCGGGTGATCGATATTGAGAATGACCATTTTGGCGGCGCGACGGGTTTTGCCACCAGACTTGATCGTCCCGGCCGATGCGTCTGCACCGCGCATGAAACTCACTGGACCAGAAGCGGTACCACCACCCTTGAGGTATTCGGCGCTACTGCGAATGTTGGAAAGATTGATTCCCGCCCCAGAGCCGCCTTTGAAGATGGTGCCTTCCTCTTTGTACCAATTGAGAATCGCATCCATCGTGTCGTCAACTGCCAAGATGAAACACGCGCTGGCCTGCTGTGGCACTCCCTTGACACCGATGTTGAACCACACTGGCGAGTTGAACGCGGCGCGTTGCGTAACGAGAATGAATTTCAGTTCGTCTCTAAAAGATTCGGCCTCAAGTGCATCGGCGAAATAGCCGCCTTCAATTCCCCAGTCGGCAATTGTGTCGGCTACTCGGTCAATGACCTGGCGTAGCGAGTGTTCTCTTTCCGTTGTTCCCGGGGTTCCGCGAAAATACTTTTGCGAAACAATATTGGTTGCATTGAGTGACCAACCAACGGGGAACTCGACGCCCAATTGCTCGAAGGCATACGTTCCGTCTTTCCAATTGCTGATCCGCGCGTCGCGTTTTTCCCACACCATCTGGTCGTAGGGATGGACGCCTGGGGCGGTGAAGTGGCGTCGGATTCCGATCGCTAGACGATCTGGTGCAATGGACATATGTTGACCTTCCCCTGTTTTCTTGTCGTTTTCTCGTATTTCGCCTATTTTTCGGGCTTTGGAGGGATCTCCAAGGGGGTCAGTCCGACACCGTTGCCAAGGCCCCTCATGAGACCACAACATGTTGTGTCAGATCATCCCCTATTGCAGATCCGCCCACAACCGGTAGTGATTCATTACAGCATTGTAATTAGCCAAAGTCAAACATCATCGCAATTTTTCACTTATGGCAGAGCCTTATCCCATAACGGTTTGCCACGTTCCCAAAAAAATCACCAAAATGTCATAAAACCCAGAAAAATTACGTCAAGCGCAGGATACGGCCCACGCCCTGTGTAAAGGAAGTGGATAACCCTGTGATTTAGCCCTTCTTTCTGGGGATGGATTTGTGGATTATGAGCAATTCCAGGGGACAACCTGTGGATAGAACTACACAGATACAACGCTGACCGGTATTCCATTGAGCACCGCATTGCCCGACAGCGGATCGAGCGCCTCCTCGTCGGTGAGCACATTTGAATTCACCCCAGCATGCTCGGCAGCGACTCCCATCCGTGTACCACGAAGTCCATGGCCCCATCCGTGAGGCAGGCTCACCACACGTGGTCGAACGGAATCGGTTACTTCGACGGTGACATTGAGCGAACCAACTCGACTAATAACTTTGGCGATGCCGCCATCAACAATTCCAATACGCGCGGCGTCTTCTGGATGCACATGCATGGTGCACCGCGGCTTGCCCTTAACGAGTACTTCGACGTTGTGCATCCACGAATTGTTCGAGCGCAAGTGTCGTCGCCCCACCAGCAGCATCTGTTCTTCGTCGACGTCGTTCATCGAATCTCGCAAGCGCGGCAAATCGGCGAGCAACGGTTCCGGTGCAAGTTCAACTTTGCCGGATTCAGTTCGCAACATTTCTGGAATTCGTTGCTGTAACGCCCCGAAATCTATTCCGTGCGGATGCTCACGTAATTTAGCCAGAGTAAGTCCGTCCGAATTGCCGCCAAATCCGTCTCCGTACGGTCCCGTTCGGATCATGAGGTCCAACATTCGCTCAGGTCCTCGTTCCCCTGTTTGATCTAATTGTTGTCGAATAGCCTGCGTGTCGCGGCCGTGGATGTTTGAAGTGGGGTCGTTTATTACGCCGGCGAGAAATGTTTCTATGTTCGCGTCGTCGATTACTGACGGATCGATATCGGCGCCAAGGCCTTTGGCAATCCCGGCCAGCTTGACCAATATTTCCCACTCGTCGGGTTGATCATCGGATTTTGGTAAGACCGGTTCGCTGTAATTGGCTACGTTGCGAATGGCAAAACTGGCGAAGATGAGGTCGTAGTGGCTTCTTTCAAGATGAGAAGGTGGAGGAAGAATCACATCGGCGTGTCGAGTTGTTTCATTGAGGTACATGTCGACGCTGACCATGAAATCAAGTTCCTCTAACGCTGCTTCCATCTGCCGGCCATTCGGTGTCGACAAAACGGGATTCCCCGCAACGGTCACAAGTGCCCGTACCTGACCTTCACCTCCCGTGGTGATTTCCTCCGCCAACATTGCCACCGGATATTCGCCAAGTGCTTCTGGAAACTTTCGTACCCGCGAATGGCCCCGGCCGATACGAAAACCGGACCCGCTCCCCTTTTTCCCCCGAGTAGTCGAATTTCCTGTCACCGGTAAGGGGAACATCACGCCACCGGGTTTGTCTAGGTTGCCCGTAATCGTGTTCAGCACATCGACGAGCCACGATGCCGTCGTACCGAAAGACACGGTCGTCGTACCAATGCGTCCATACACGAGCGCACTTGGAGCGTCATTGAGTTCATGGGCGATGCGGACGATTGTCGCGGCACTGATTCCCGTTGCCCGCTCAACGGCTTGCGCGGTAAAGGCCTCCAGGGCCTTAGGCAATTGGTCGAAACCGTTCAGATGCTGTCTGACGTGGTCGCCTGGATCGGCCGCACCGTCTTGTAAGAGAGTGTTAGCAATAGCCGCCAGCAACAGTGCATCCGTTCCAGGACGTATAGCTAGCCATTCATCGGCCTCGTCGGCCGTTCGGCTTCGTCGAGGATCGACAACAACCAACTTGCCCCCGCGGGCCCGCATCGCTTCCAACCGGCCTGGAAAATCCGGTGCGGTGCACAGACTTCCGTTTGAGGCATACGGATTGGCGCCAAGCATCAAAATGTATTCAGTGCGATCTAGATCGGGAATAGGGACCGACAGCGCCGTTCCAAACATGTAGCCGGACGCAACCTGCTTTGGCAGTTGATCAACCGACGATGCGCTGAATCGCTGCCGTGAACCAATCCCCATCAAGAGTGTGCGATTGTAAATAAGCGAGGCCAAATTGTGTGCGTTTGGATTGCCAAGATACGTGGCGATCGATTCTCGGCCGTGCTTGTCGATGATCGCACCCAAACCCTCCGCAATGTAATTCCACGCCTCCGACCAAGTGGCCTGGACGTGCACGCCATCGCGCTTGATCAACGGGTGACGCAATCGATCCGGATCGTCATGCAATTGCTTGAGCGTGCTGCCCTTTGGGCAGATAAAACCGTGGCTAAACACGTCTTCGCGATCGCCTCGGATTCGCGTCACTGCGTTGTCGACAACGGTGATTTCCAATCCGCATGTTGCTTCGCACAGCGGGCAGGTGCGAAAGGCAACGTGGTTTAGAGTTTTACTCATGCGCCGTATCTTTCCACAGCCTGACACCGAAATCACAGTGGCCCAGGCCTATAGCGTGCCTCGTCGGCGTCATCCCGATGGTCGTCCATGGATCGGTTTGTGCATGGTGACGAGCATCGATGGTTCCACGGTGGTTAACGGCAATTCACAAGCACTTTCCGGACCTGCCGATCGCGAGGTCTTGGTTGGCTTGCGTTCGCTCGCCGATGTCATCGTCGTAGGCGCATCGACCATTCGTCAGGAAGAATACGACAAGCCCTCGAAGCCGGGTCTCACCGTCGGGGTGGTGACTCGCTCGGCAAATCTTGATCTGGAGACCAACCTGTTTCGAAGCGGCGCCGGTTTTCTCATTTTGCCACAAGACGTTTCCGTTTCGGATCCAGAGGTGCGCTGCGTTCGCGCCGGTCACGGCGACGTTGATCTACCCGCGGCGATGAAACAACTGGAAGGCACATTCGTCCAACTTGAAGGTGGTCCGACGCTGAATGCGTCCATGTTTGCGGACGATCTCGTCGATGAAATAAACATCACAATTAGTCCGCTAGTCGTTGGTGGAGTTGGTCCAAGACTTACCGACAATGCTCCCGATCTACTCAGTCGATTTGAGCTTGCCCATGTCCTCCACGACGAGGGTTTTATATTCGTTCGTTACCTACGTCGTGGAGTGCTTCTCCAGCAGGGCTAATTCGCGGCGAAAATCTGCCGCGTCGTCGAAATTTTTGTACACGCTGGCAAATCGAAGATAGGCAACCTCATCGAGCGCACGAAGTTGGTCCAACACTTCGTGTCCGATTTGCGTGCTCGTGACGTCGCCCCCGACAAGACGAAGATTGTCTTCAACTCGTTCGGCCACCGCGAGCAGTGACTCTTCGCTTACGGGGCGACCTTTCGCCGCGGCCTGCAGACCGGCGATGACCTTATTGCGATCAAAAGGCTCTTTATCCCCGCTGCGTTTGATCACGTTGAGCATCACTTCTTCGAGTCGTTCATATGTGGTGAACCGATACGAACATTGGGTGCAACTGCGTCGACGACGAATCGCCGCGCCTTCCTCGGAAACGCGGGAGTCGATGACTTTGGTGTCATCAAATAGACAACTCGGGCAACGCACCGCAGCCAGAGTACACCCCGCAACTATTAAATTTTTTTAGGGAACGCGAACTTCTTGACCGGCGACTATTTCATCACCGTTCATCTCGACCAACTGATCGACAAGGCCGGAAATGCTCCCGACCGGAATTATTCGCCGGGCGATTGCCCACAGCGTGTCGCCAGGTTGGGCAATCACGACATGTGGCACAGACTGCGAGCCTGCGCCACTACCTACCGCCCGTGCCGAGCCACCAAAGACTGCACCAAGGCCGAAAATGGTTCCGCCAAGCAACACCAGAACCGCCAACGCCACGCCCAAACGTCGGCGACGATAGACCCCGGCTGAGAGTCGTGAGGTTGCATGGACAGTTGACGGCTCGGAAACGACGAGTCGCAAATGAGACCGTCGGCGATACGGCGAGCGTCCATAGGTCAATGTCGAACTAGTTGAGTGCAGTGCGAGGGCCATAGATCCACCATAGCGAACAGGTGTTCGGAGTTGGTGGATATTGACGAACAGGCGTTTGTCGAACAGGTGTTTGACTCGGAAGCCAATAAGCCGTACGATATGGCTATGACACAGCCCGCATCAGACACCACATCCGCCCAGACCACCCTCACTGCCCGCCAGCGCGGAATCCTCGATTTCATCGTCCAAAACATGCAGGATCGGGGCTATCCACCGTCAGTGCGTGAGATTGGCGAGGCCGTTGGCCTCAGTTCGTCGGCCACCGTCCACAATCATCTCGGAATTTTGCAGAAACTTGGCTACCTCCACCGCGACCCGACAAAGCCGCGGGCCATTGAAGTGCGTTACGAAGCAACGAGTGGCGTGGCCATGGAACGTCGACCGACAAAACACGTCCCGTTAGTTGGCGATGTGGCCGCCGGTGTCAACGTGCTGGCTCACGAAAACGTAGAAGAGCTGGTTCCCCTGCCAATGGATTTCACGGGCGATGGCGATTTGTTCATGTTGCGTGTGCGCGGTGAGTCAATGATTGGCGAAGGCATTATGAATGGCGATTATGTCGTCTGTCGTCAACAGGCCACGGCCAACAACGGAGACGTTGTCATCGCAGGAATACCAGGCGATGAGGCAACGATCAAGACCTTTAGTCGCAAAGGAAACTCGATAACCCTCACGCCATCGAATCCAAAAATGGAACCAATGGTCTTCGATGCAGGCGATGTCACCGTCTTCGGCAAACTTGTAACGGTGCTGCGCAAACTGTAAACGGGTTATTTAACTCCAAGTCGCCTAGCGACCAACTCAATTCGTTCGTCGGGTTGAACCATCGCTACGCGCACATTATTTGCTCCACCGTCGCCGTAGAAGTCACCAGGACTAACCAACGCGCCGCCCTCTCTAGCCAATCGGTCGGCGAATGCCCAACCATCGCCGGCATCGAACCACAAGTAGAAGCCACCAGCCGGTTGTTCGATTTTGCAGCCGGACCAAGTCGACAATATGTGGGCACAACGATTTAGTCGTTGTCTATATCGTTGCGCCTGTTCGATGACCGATGCGTCGTCGTTGAGAGCCACGACGCCGGCGGCCTGAGCCGGCCCTGGCACCATCATGCCGACGTGTTTACGAACCTCCTTGAGGTACTGAACGAGGTCGGCGTCGCCGGCATAGAACCCGACTCGCAGTCCTGCCAGGTTTGATCGTTTAGATAGGGAATGAACGGCGACGACTCCCTCGGTTCCGAACTGCAGAACCGATGACGGCTTGCCGTTCCACGTGAATTCGACGTAACACTCGTCGCTGAATACGGGAACTTTGTGTTTGCGGCCCCAGGCCACAACTCCGCCAATGTCATCGAGCGCTCCCGATGGGTTGCTCGGCGTGTTCATCCAAATCATCAGAGCTCGCTCGGCGTCGTCGGCGCTGATCGATGTAACGTCCAACCCACCTTCGCTCGTCATCGCCACTGGCACGCCACGACAACCGCTCAACGTCGCTCCCATTGCATACGACGGATACGAAACGGCCGGATACAACACCGTGTCTCGCGACGGGGTGCGCAACTTCAGCCATTGTGGTGTTGTAACAACGAACTCTTTGCTTCCAACCGACACTGCAATCTGAGCAAGCGGCACATCGACGTCGAACTTTCGTTTGATCCACGAACGAGCCGCTTCGCGTAGCGGTTCGATACCGATACTGGCCGGATATCCTCGCTCGGAATTTGAACTCGAAAGCGCCGCGATCACCGCCGCGGTTGGCGGATCGCATGGATCGCCAATCGAGAGATCTACTAGTCCACCGTCGTGCTTGGCGGCCAAAAGTTTGAGCGCATCGAGACGGTCGTATGGATATGGCGGTGGTACGAAGCCGGCCTCTTTCACTTGTTGACCACGAATTTGGCAAGTCTGCCGGCGGAGGCGTCGGCCAGCCGGGCCCTAATCCGCATCCCCGATTCTTCATTTGAAGTTGACACGACCTCGCCTTCACGATGAACGGAAGCAACGATGTCGCCGCGCTCATATGGCACGAGTAGCTCGACGACCGTAGAAATCGAGCGCATGCGGTCGCCGATCGTGCGCAATAAATCTTCGATTCCATATCCCGTCACCGCCGAAATTGCCAGTGAACCGGGTTCCTCGGCGGCCAGTTGCTCGGCGATATCTGGAACAACATCGGATTTGTTGAAGACCAACAATTCGGGTACTCCACCCGCACCGATTTCGGTAAGCACCTCACGCACGGCCTGAATTTGCGCTTTCGGATCGACGGCCGTCGCGTCGACTACATGCACAAGCAAATCGCTGCTCACAGCGCCCTCGAGGGTGCTTTTGAACGACTCAACAAGTCCGTGTGGTAAGCGACGAACGAAACCAACCGTGTCGGAAACAAGAACCGGTTCGCCGCCCGGAAGAGCCAGCCGTCGAGTGGTTGGATCGAGTGTGGCGAACAAACGATTCTCGACCAAAACACCGGCATTGGTAAGTGCATTTAGCAGCGAAGATTTTCCCGCGTTTGTGTAGCCAACAATCGAGATCGAACCGAGGCCGCTTCGTCCGCGATTCTTTCTCTGCTCGTGACGGGTATTGCCAAGATCCTTTAGGTCGCGTGCCAATTTGCTAATCCGATCCTGAATTCTTCGCCGATCAACTTCAAGTTTCGTTTCGCCTGGGCCCCGCGTGCCGATGCCACCACCTTGCTGTGACATCGCTCCGGACACACCTCGACGCAATCGCGGCAGGCGATACCTCAATAGTGCAAGTTCGACTTGAACCTTGCCCTCGACGGTATGTGTATTTTGGGCGAAAATATCGAGAATCACGGCGGTGCGATCGAGAGCCGTTCGCCCAAGAAGTTTTTCCAAGTTGTATTGCTGGGCCGGAGCAAGTTCGTTATCAAAGACAACCGTGTCGGCATCGACGGCCAGACAAAGTTCCTTGAGTTCTTGAACCTTGCCCTTACCGATGAAATAGGTCGAGTCGGGAGAATCTCGGCGTTGCGTCAGGCGACCGGCCTCATCGGCACCGGCGGTATCGATGAGCCGCGCCAATTCATCAAGGCTTTCCTCGGTTTCCAACTCATCGTGACCATCGAAGATGACGCCGACGAGCACAATTCGTTCACGACGACCACGTTCGATGAGTGTCTCGCCGAGTGCTTCCTGATACGGGGAACTCATGGCGTCATTTCTGCCGTCGCATCGTACAAATACTCAGACGGACCGATAAGAGTGGTTCGACCAGGAGCGGGAACGTCTAACTGCACCCATGCATCGCCACCATCCATGTGCACGAGCACATCGGATGTTCCAGCCGGAACGAATCCCCAATTCCTCGCCGCCCAAGCACTCGCACATGCGCCGGTGCCACATGCTTTGGTGATTCCCGCACCGCGCTCGTGGACTCGCATCGTGATCGCCTCGACTTCTGGACCTTGCTCAATGACTTCCAAATTAATTTCGGGAATCTTGCGCCCAAGTTGCAAAAGATCAACGGCCTTTACGTCGTCAACCGCCACAACAGCGTGTGGGTTTCCAACCGAAAGATGTGCCACCGGACGATTGGGATCGCATCCAAGATCGGACCAATTACTCGGTTCGGCGAGTGGCTCGATCGGACCCATATCGACGCTCGCCTGCACGGTATTTTCGACTAGACCGTCCGGTGTTATCTCCACCCGACGGTCACCGACATCGGTATGCACGGTGTACACAGATGACTTCGTGGACTTGTCGCGCATGTACGCCGCATGGACCAGACAGCGAATGCCATTGCCGCTCATCTCCGCGGTGGACCCGTCCTGATTGAACAGATTCATGGTCAGGTAATTCTTCGGACCACGACCAAGCAGCAGTAAGCCGTCGGCACCGATGCCAGTTAGCCGGTCGCACCAAGTTCGCGCATGTTGCGACCACTTCGTGGTGGAAACGACCTCCGGCTCGAGTTGATCGAGGTCGAGCACGAGAAAATCGTTACCGAGACCATGATGCTTGGTGAGGGTGACGTTCATGCAACAACCGTTTCTAAGATGCGTACCGCACCGTTTTAGCGCAAATACTCGGCGAGAATCGGTCCAATTTCGCTGACTGGATCTTGCTCGACGTGAATCCAGCGTATGCGCGGATCGCGTCGGAACCATCGTTCTTGACGCACAGCAAATTGTCGAGTGTGAGTGATCATGTCGCCGACGGCGTCGCCGAGTGAACAGTCTCCATCCAGGTGCTCGAATAGTTCTCGATATCCGAGAGCCTGACGCGCAGTTGTTGAAAGCGAACCAGAAGCACGAAGTTCGCGGGCTTCGGCGAGGAGTCCTTCATCCATCATTCGATGTATACGTTGTTCGATACGTTCGGCGAGTTTCTGGCGGTCCCAAAGTATTCCGATCTGGACCACTCCATTGTCCGGATATGCGCCCGTGCCCGGTCCTGTGGCACTAAATGGTTGTCCACTTCCAATGCACACTTCGAGTGCCCGTTCGATGCGGCGACGATTGCTCGGTTCAATCTTGGAGGCGGCGATTGGATCGAGAACTTGAAGTCTGCGGTAGAGCACATCAACTTGAGGCTCGCGCATCAATTCGGCCCGAACGTCGGGCCATTGGCCGGGGAATTGCAGATCATCAATGAGAGCGGTGAGGTACAACCCGGTTCCGCCGACCACGAGTGCGCGGGCACCTCCGGCACGAATTTCGCTTACTGCTTGGCGAGCATTTGCTTGGTAATCGGAAACCGTGAATACCTCACTCGGGTCCACCAGGTCTAAGCCATGATGGACGACCCTCGCCCGCTCCTCCATGGTCGGTTTTGCTGTTCCAATGTCCATCCGCCGGTACACCTGCATCGCGTCACAGGCGACAATATGAGTATTTCCACTCCCAATCGCAACCGACATTGCGACTTCTGATTTGCCGCTTGCCGTCGGACCAACGATGACAACCGGCGTGTCAACTCCCGCTCGTGCGGGAGTTGTTTCTAATTGCGACACAGTGATATTTGGTTAGTGAACGGCGTGAACCGCGAGGCGCACCTTGTGAATCGGTGTATCACCTACATCGCACAGTTGGCCAACCAAGTGGTGCTTACCCGCGTCGGTGACCTCGACGGTTGCGTACGTTCCTGGACGCAGCGGTAATTGGCTAACGAAGTGAATGAGCTTGTTTTGTCTCGTACGGCCTGTTGTGCGATCTGGATTTTTGCGGCTCATGCCTTCGACAATCACTTCCTCGATCCGACCGATGCGAGACCGGGATGCGGCGAGTGCGGTTCGCTCTGTCACCACGCGCAATCGTTCAAAACGCGAAATCAT
>JBDTPW010000129.1:0-4617 GCA_039932495.1 Ilumatobacteraceae bacterium | reverse complement strand
GTTCGTCTTGCTCTGAATGACGGTGATGTAAGTCACGCAATCGCCGAAGAGATTGTTGTCAAAATGGAAGAAGGCGGTGACAACGATCAAAAGATAGTTCTCCGAACGTCCCACGACGTGGTGGTCGACGCGGTGGCGGAAAGTCTCAAGGAAGACAACTTGCGCGAGGCCGCGGCTAACGACGCCGGGACAATCTACGGCGTATATCTGGAAGGAAAGTCATCTGCGACGATAAATCTCCAGATTTTTGCCGATGCCGCGTTCAAGGCGATGCGTCTAAGCGACCCGTCGATTCCGTCGCAAGCCACGCCTCATTTCGATCCGCTACTCGTTGAGCGAGATAGCGACAGCCCCGATCTTGCAGGCACCCGCAAATGGGTCCTGCTTGTGCCGTGGGTCCTCATCTTGGGTGGAATTCTTCTGCTGTTCCTTTCTTGGTCTCTCAGCGTTGGCGGAAAGTGGCTATGGTGCCGCCGGCTCGGAATCCGAATTTTTATTAACGGCGCAGTCTTAATTGCTGCCGCCTATCTGTCACGAAATAGCTCGATTAATGAAGACAGCAGTGGTCGGATAGCTAAGGCTTTGCTTTCGTTTGTGGCGGACCGAATGATCCTGTGGTCAATCGTCATCGCCGCCGTTGGCGCGATAGTTGCTCTAGTTGGCGGACTACTTCATCGCCAAGTTACTTCCACGCGCATTGCATCCGCTTGATTCCGTTGATGAATGCGCTCTGAAGATATGCAGGCTCGCCAACTATTTGCATAAGTGGCATGCGTCGCCGAATTTCGTCAAACATCATGGTCATTTCGCGCCTGGCCAAATTGGCCCCGAGACAGAAGTGCGGACCACCGGCTCCAAAGCCTATCTGTGAGGGCATCAGCTTTCGGGTGATTTCGAACCGAGATGGATCTTCGAATATCCGCTCGTCGCGATTACCGGAGTAATACCACATCACGACCTTTTCTCCTTCGGCAATCGGTTGGCCGTTGATCTCGGTGTCCTGAGTAGCAGATCGGCGGAAATGCATGACTGGGGACGACAGGCGAACAATTTCCTCTATGGCACTTTTGCTATGAGTGGCGAAATCTTCAAACCAGATCTTGCGTTGGTCGGGATTATCGGTAAGTAGTTTCATGCCGTGGCTAATTGCGTTGCGAGTTGTCTCGTTGCCGGCAACGACAAGCAGGATAAAGAACGAGCCGAATTCTTGAGCAGTGAGCCTTTCGCCATCGACCACTGTGTTCATCATCACCGAGGTCACATCATCTCGAGGGCTCTTTACTCGATCTTCTCCAAGGGCCTGGGCATAGGCGAAGATTTCTAGAGAGCAGGTCAACAGTGCGTCATACGTGCCGACGAATTCTGGGTCGCCAACGCCGAGAATGATGTTGGTCCAGTGAAAGATCTTTTCGACATCGGAATCTGGTATTCCCATCATGTCGCAGATAATTTGCAACGGAAGCGGGGCGGCCACATGTTCGACAAAATCGCATGAGCCATCTGGAAATTTTTCAAAAAGTCGATCGACCACTTTTGCTGATCGTCTTCGAACGGAGTCCTCAACGCGAGAGATTTCCTTTGGGGTGAAACCCTTGGACACAATTGATCGAAGGCGAAAATGCTTTGGATCATCCATGTTGATCATCGATCCGAAAAACTCGTTCAATTCCTGTGGCAGATCGCCGATATTGGAACCCCTACCGCTACAGAAAAGTTGTGGATTGCGGCTCACATACCAAATGTCGTCGTGGCGGGTTATGGCGCGATAACCGGGCCCCTGCGGAAATGGTGATCCTTCCAAAACGCGCTCGTTGAAGAATTGAAACGGCGATTCGTCGCGAAGAGTCTTAAATGCGGCGTCTCGAAATTGGCGATCACGAGTCCAGAAATTGACATGCGATGACAAATCGATCTCGTCGAGTTCTACGGACGGAAGTCTCATGTTCTCTCGACGGTCATGAAACAAATATAGACAGCGCCTTACATGCGTCGTAGAACTGAAGCATCGTCTCTCGAATAATCTGCTCAACTGGAAGAACTTCCTTGATCCGACCTACAACCTGTCCGCCTAAGGCAATTGATGCTTCCATGTCGCCTCCGAAATACAGATCCTTGGCCGTGCCGAAGTGTTCCATTCCAACGTGATCATCCCGTTCGAGTTTGGTCGTTCGCTGGGTTCGAAGTGCACGTAGTCCAGGCCTGGAGAATCGATTGAGAAAAACGGTGTCGGTTTCGGCGGCGGCAACAATTGCTTGCTTCCAATTGTCGTGCACCGGAGATTCGGCTGCTGACACCATTCGAGTACCCATCTGGACACCCTGAGCACCCAAGGCAAACGCGGCGGCCATCGTCACCCCATCGCAAATTCCGCCGGCCGCCACGATAGGCACATCCACGTTGGATGCCACGAGCGGCAGTAAGACCATCGTCGACACGTCTTGCGGATTTTTGAATCCACCGCCTTCGCCGCCCTCGACGACGAGGCCGTCGACGCCAGCGTCAACAGCCTTGAGCGCGGCCCTCAACGTCGGCACAACATGGAACACGACGAGCCCGGCATCTTTAAGTTGTTGAGTGTATTTCGTCGGATCACCGGCAGAAGTGGTGACGAATTTGACGCCTTGGTCGATAACAAATTGGACGATATTGGGATCACGCACAAATGCTTGGGCGATGTTCACGCCGAACGGGCTGAGAGTAAGCATATTCATTAACTCGATCTCGTCGCGCACGGCATCTAATTCGCCCGAAGAAGTTTCAATGATTCCAAGTGCACCGGCATTCGACACCGCGGAGGCGAGTTGGGAGCGGGCTATCCAGCCCATTGGTGCCTGGAAGATCGGGTAATCGATTCCGAGAAGCTGGGACACGCGGGTGGACAACGCCGCCGGACGAACGGCCTTAGTCATTGCCCGGCTTAAGCGCGCGGGTAGTGACAAGCGACGAATTGGCCAGGGCGAATTTCGCGCAACAGGGGTTCCTCGGCAATGCATTTTTCGGTCGCGGCCGGGCACCGAGTGCGAAATCGACATCCCGATGGCGGATTCACCGGTGAAGGCGGTTCGCCGTGGAGTAACGCCGTCGGCACTTCGCGAGTGGGGTCTGGAACCGGAACAGAATCGATCAGGGCCGACGTGTAGTGATGGGCTGGGTTGGCGTAGATCGCATCGGGAGTCCCGACCTCACAAATTTTACCCAAATACATCACCATGATTCGGTTACTCACCGCTTTAACTACGGCAAGATTGTGGGAGATGAATATCATCGTCAGGCCATAACGATCCTTCATGTCTTGCAACAGATTGAGAATTTGGGCCTGAATACTTACGTCGAGCGCGGAGACCGGTTCGTCGCATATCAGCATGCGCGGCTCAAGGGCGAGGCTGCGAGCGATGCTTATTCGCTGGCATTGACCGCCCGAAAACTCATATGCGCGCCGATCAAGCACAATTTCGGGATCAAGCCCGACATCGTTGAGCAGCTTGTTGACCGTAGCGGCACGCTCTTCGCTGTCGCCGCGTGACCAGATCGACAACGGTTCGTCAATGAGTTGACTGACCGTCATACGTGGATCCAACGACGAGATCGGGTCTTGGAACACCATTTGTATCGAAGTTCTAGCCGCCCGTAACTTCTCCCTGGACAATTTCAGCAGGTCAGTGCCCTCGAGAATCACTTCCCCCGAATTTGGTGGCGGCAATTGCAAAATTGCCTTGCCCAAGGTCGTCTTGCCGCAGCCGGACTCGCCGACAATCGCAAGGGTTTCACCCTTGAGTATGTCGAAACTAATTCCCGATACGGCTTGAACCGTATTGTGTCGGGAGACCCGAAATTCGACAACGAGATCATTGACGGTGAGGATGACGTCCTCGCCGCTGCGCATGTGCGCAGTTCCTGAGCCGGCCATTACTTGTTGCCCAAGGGGAACCAGCATCGATAAAGATGACCGTCCCCGTCGTGGATCAGAGGTGGATGTTCGGCCAAACACTTTGGTTGCACATACATGCACCTCGCGGCGAAACTGCAGCCAACCGGTCGATCGGTTGGATCTGGAAGCCGCCCTTCGATGACTTGCAATCGTTTCCCGCTTGGCGTGTCAATCTTTGGGATGGATTTGAGTAGGGCCTCCGTGTAAGGCATTCTCATTCTGGCGAACAGACTCTTGGTTGGCGCTTGCTCGACAACCTCGCCCGCGTACATCACGGCGACAAAATCCGTATTTCCGGCAACGACACCCAGGTCGTGGGTCACAAGCACCATCGCCATATCGAGATCGCGCCGAAGATCGCCGAGTAACTGCAGGATTTGGGCCTGAACGGTCACATCCAAAGCGGTAGTTGGTTCGTCGGCAAAAAGTAATTTTGGCTTGCAGGCAATCGAAATGGCGATCATTACCCGTTGGCGCATGCCACCCGAAAGTTGATATGGAAATTTACGCAGCGTCGTCCCAGGATCGGGAATCCGCACGAGCGAAAGGAGTTCTTCGCTACGGGACATGGCGGCTTTTTTGTCCATTCCCAGCCGCACGCGAAGTCCCTCGGAGATCTGCGAACCGATTCGGCGAACAGGGTTGAGAGCCGTCATCGGATCTTGGAAGATCATCGCCATACCGGTACC
>JBDTPW010000128.1:0-17816 GCA_039932495.1 Ilumatobacteraceae bacterium | reverse complement strand
GATGGGAGAGATCCAAATGGGAAGGCACCGAACTGGCCGGCAAAACATTGGGGATTGTCGGCCTTGGCCGCATCGGAAAACTCGTCGCCTACCGGTCACTCGCCTTCGATATGAGACTGATCGGGTACGACCCATACATTTCTGAGGAACGGGCGCGGCAATCGAGCGTCGAATTGATGCCCCTTGAGAAAGTGGTGGAGCAGGCTGATTTTCTAACTGTGCATCTCCCCTTAAATAAGGAAACAACAGGTTTGATCAACGCAAAGCTCATTGCTTTGGCCAAGCCAACGCTTCGAATAATCAATGTCGCTCGGGGTGGCATCGTCGATGAGACCGATTTGTTCGTCGCCTTGCGGGATCATCGAATTGCCGGCGCGGCACTCGATGTGTTCACAAGTGAGCCAATGACGTCTTCGCCATTGTTTGGTCTCGACAATGTAGTTGTCACCCCGCACCTCGGGGCAAGTACCCGCGAAGCGCAGAATAAGGCAGGCGATGCGGTTGCAGACATGGTGCAATTGGCGTTGCACGGTGAATTTGTTCCGTTCGCAGTCAATGTCGCTGCAAGCGCAACAAACACGATGCTCAAACCATTCGTTCCGCTGGCAGAACGACTCGGCCGTGTTTTCGCTTCTCTACTTGGTCAGATTCCATCCGACTTCGAAGTAAACGCGAGCGGCGAGATCGGTGCATACGACTCGAGGATTATCACGTTGAGTGCGCTCAAGGGACTCCTGTCCGTTTTGACGAGTGAAAAAGTGAGCTTTGTCAACGCCTCGTTGATTGCCAAAAAGTTGGGAATCAATGTTCGAGAATCCGCGACTCCCCCGACAACACAACAGGACTATGTCAATTTGATCACCCTTCGCGCAGGTCCCCGCAATGTCGCGGGCACGCTCACGGGGCGACGTCGAGAAGCACGAATCGTCAGAATTGACGATCATCTCTGCGACATTCCACCGACAGAAAACATGCTGGTCGTGGAAAACGACGATCGGCCCGGGGCAATTGGCATAGTGGGAACCGCACTTGGCAACGCCAACATCAATATTTCGAATATGGATGTCGGCAAAACCGAACAGCACGGAAGCGCTCTGATGTTGATCGCCACCTCGAGTCCGGTTCCAGATGAACTTGTTGCCGAACTTCGAACAATCCCTGGCATTCTCAGCGTCGCCACAATTCGCGGATAAATCATGATGTCGGGGTTGTCGCACGGCATTCGTGGTGACACTCTTAATAAGTGCTCCAAGTCCAAGGTCTATCGGTTGAAGTCGGCGGTCGACTAGTTGTAGAAAACGCGTCATTTACCGTCATGCCTCGGGACAAGGCCGGACTGGTAGGTCGTAACGGTGCCGGTAAAACGAGTCTGTTCAAGGTGCTTGGTGGCGCAATTGAACCTCATGATGGCAAGGTTTTGCGCAAGGGCGGATTTGGCTATCTGCCGCAGGATCCGAAAATTCCCGGAGTTCGAGAAACTCGTACAGCGATTTCGCACGTGCTCAGTGGTCGAAATATCGATGACGATCTCATGCGCATCGAGAAACTGCGCCTGACGATGGAAGAGGCGCCGTCCAGCGCCAACATCGCCAAGTTCAGTCGTGCAGAAGATGAATTCACTCTTAAAGGTGGCTATGCAGCCGAAAGCGAGGCGCGTTCGATCTCTGCCGGTTTGGGATTGAACGCCGATCGAATGGATTTAGCGATCAGTGTGTTGTCGGGTGGAGAGAGGCGTCGAGTCGAATTGGCCAGGATCCTCTTTGCAGGGAGCGACACACTTTTACTCGACGAGCCAACCAACCATCTTGACATCGACGCAAAAATGTGGTTGCTCAATTTTCTACGCGAATACCGCGGCGCGTTGCTCGTCATTAGCCATGACCTGGAATTGCTCGACGAGGCCATTACACGTGTCTTGCATTTGGATCGACCGCATGAGGAATCGGTCGGGGAAATTATCGAGTACCGCGGAACATACAGCCAATATCTCACGTCGCGAGCCGCAGATGAATCGCGAAAATTGAAAAAGGCCGCGTTGCAAACTAAAGAAATTGCTCGACTACAACATGTTGTGGATCGATTCGGGGCAAAGGCGAGCAAGGCGGCAATGGCACACAGCATCGAAAAGCGAATCGCCAGAATTGAGGACGTCCGTGTTGTCGCTTCCGAGGGCGACCGCAAACTTAGGGTTCGCTTTCCAGACCCTCCGCAGCCTGGAATTACCGTGCTCACCGCATCGGGTTTGCGTAAGACGTATGGAGGTCCAGACATATTCCACGATGTGAGTTTCGATCTCGGTCGCGGGGAGAGATTGCTCGTTTTGGGTTTGAACGGGGCCGGAAAGACATCGCTACTGCGAATTCTCGCCGGGGAGATTCCCCCCGACAATGGAGACTTCGAGTTTGGCCATCAGGTGAGTACCGGTTACTACGCCCAAGAGCACGACAACTTGGATCCGCAAGCCTCCCTACTCGATCACATGCGCAGGTCTGCGCCGGTGAGTCTTGGACTTACCGAAACACAATTGCGCGGAATGTTGGGAATGTTCGGATTGTCGGGCAGCAAGGTATTTCAGGAATCGGCGACACTCTCCGGTGGAGAAAAGACAAAACTTGCGCTAGCTCTGCTGATGATTGGTCGCAATAATTTACTTTTGCTCGATGAACCGACGAACAATCTTGACCCACCGTCGCGCCAGGCCGTGGCCGATGCCTTGGCAAGTTGGAAAGGCGCAATCGTGTTGGTTAGTCACGACACAGAGTTCGTTGAACAACTAGCCCCGACCAAGGTGTTGCTCATGCCGGATGGACAAGTCGATTACTTCAGCACAGAATGGCTGGAAATTGTCAACCTTGCCTAGGTGGTCAAAATTTAACTGCTATCGCGACAGTCAATAATTACGACTTGCACACCAATTCATTGGCCGGAACCGTGAGATTAATGAGATAGGCGTCGACTGCATTAACGACGCAGGCGTTCGCTCCGTAACCGGTGTGTTGCTCGGCCTCGACGATGATCAGGATTCCTTTTTCTAGAGCCTTGGCCATCTTGCGAGTTGCCTCGAGTGGCGTTGCCGGGTCACCAGTTGTTCCAACGACCACGATTGGGCCAGCGCCGATCCCCGTCGCCTTGACTTTTGGTACCTGCTTGACCGGCCATTTGGTGCATACGTAGCCGTACGCAAAATTTGCGCCAAGTCGTGGAGCCACAGCGGTGAATCTCGCAACGCTGGCGTCAACCTCGTCGACTGAAGAGGCGCCCGGATCGTCGACGCAGGAAATCGCCACAAAAGCTTCGAGTTCATTTCCGTAAGTACCGTCTGGCTTGCGTTGATAATAATTGTCGTACAAGGAAAGCAATCCGGAACCTTCGCCTTTCTGGGCGAGAGCCAAAGCATTGTCGAGCTGAGGCCAAAAAGAGTCGCTATACATTGCCTGTGCAATTGCGGTGAACATGACCCCTTGGGTAACTGGCGTTCGGTCGGCTCGTACGACGAGTGGCTTGTCGTCAATGCTCAACAACAATTTGTCGAGAGCTGCGGCCGGATTGCCACCGTTATAAAACTCGCATGTCGGTCTTTTTGCACAGTCTGCAAGGAATGAATTGAGCTGCTGCTCGAACCCACCGGCCTGCGAAATTCCTTCCTCGAGGGCCGTGGCATTCGGATCGACCGCGCCGTCGAGCACTGCGGCTCGCACGGTGCTCGGGAACAGGGTTGCCCACGTCGCGCCGAGTTCCGAGCCATAGGAGAAACCGAAGTAAGAGATCCTCTCTTCGCCGAGGGCTTCGCGGATCGAATTCATGTCCGTGGCGCTGGCGCGAGTCGAAATGTACGGAAGGATGGATCCCGATCCCTCCTCGCACTTTTGATCGAAGGCGGCGCCGGCATCAATTAACGCCTGTCTTTCTTCTGGTGTATCCGGTGGCGAATCGAGACCGAAGTATTCATCGTATTGATCGACGCAGTCGACGGCCGGCGTGGAATCTCCTGTGCCTCTTGGGTCCCAGGCGATGATGTCAAAGTATTGGAGAAGGGTCGAACTGAAGTAGTACTCGGCGTCGTCTGCGAGCGAACTCCCACCGAAGCCGGGTCCACCGGGATTTACCATTAACGAGCCGACTCGCAAGGTTGTGTCCCCCGCCGCCCGACGTTTGACCGCCAAAACGAACGAACCTTGGTCGGGATTGTCGTAATCAAATGGAACTTCGATGAATCCGCACGTGATGTTCGATGGCGCCGCTGCACTTTCACAGGTCTTCCAATCAATTGGTTGCGGTACGTATTCGGTCGAGGTGCCATCTGTGGTGACTGGAGTTGTCGAGTCAACGGTTGGATCCGATGACGACCCGCATGCTGCAATGAGAAGTGAACCACCAATGACAATCAAGCAACGCGTGCGAATTTTTGACCAGCGTTGCGATTGATGCACCGATTTAGCATACGAGGTGACGTGACCCGACGCATAAGGCTTTAGCCTGACGACATGAGAATGAATCCTCATATGCTCATGCCCGGCGATAGGTCCGCCATTGAGGGAACCGCAGTTAGCAAGTCTTCGTTGCGTCGTGTTGGTCAATTTGCTCGACCCTATTCTGGCGCGATCACAGGTTTTCTCCTGTCGATTGTCATATCGGCGCTCATTGCATTGGTCCCTCCGCTCATGTTTCGGTCAATTGTGGACAAGGCGATCCCCGCCAGCGATAAGCACCTGATCATCGTGTTGACCACCATTTTGGTGGTCGCCGCATTGGTCGATGCCGTACTGCAAGTCGTTCAGCGCTGGTATTCAGCTCGAATTGGAGAGGGTCTCATCTTTGATTTGCGGGCGGCATTGTTCGACAAGGTACAGAGCATGCCGATCGCATTCTTTACCCGAACGCAAACGGGAGCACTCATCAGTCGGCTGAACAACGATGTCATTGGGGCGCAGACCGCGGTAACCGGAACATTGGGCAGCGTTGTTTCCAACGTTGTCGTGCTAACAACGACTCTGATCGCCATGTTGGCACTCGAATGGCGACTTACTTTGCTCGCATTGGTCGTCTTGCCGGTGTTCGTCATTCCGGCAAGACGGGTCGGAATCCGTCTGCAATCAATCGCTCGAGAACAAATGGGATTGAACGCGGAAATGAATACGCAGATGACCGAGCGTCTCAACGTATCGGGAGCCCTGTTGGTCAAATTGTTTGGTCGCCACGACAGCGAGGTGCGAGATTTCAGTACGCGCGCCGCTCGCGTGCGAGATATCGGGGTTACTTCGGCGATGTACGGACGAGTGTTCTTTGTCGCCCTCGGTCTGGTCGGGGCACTCGGGGCCGTGGCGATTTATGGCATTGGCGCATTCATGGTCGTGTCCGGACATATCACCATTGGAACGTTGGTTGCTATGGCCGCCTATGTGCAACGTGTGTATCAACCGCTCACCGGTCTTACCAATGCGCGACTCGACGTGATGACCGCGTTGGTCAGTTTTGAGCGCGTCTTCGAAGTGTTGGATGCACCAGTCGCCATTGTTGACCGTCCGGGTGCGATCGAATTATCCAATCCACGCGGCGCCGTGACCTTCGAACATGTTTCGTTCCGATTCCCACCAGGGTCTTCGGTTTCAATTGCGTCGCTTGAACTTGCCGGGGTGATGCAGGGAGCAGATCCAGATGTCGATGTGCTCAACGATGTTTCGTTCACCGTAAAAGCCGGCGAAACCGTGGCCCTCGTCGGTGCCAGCGGTGCGGGAAAAACAACCGTGGCGATGTTGCTCGCCCGCTTATACGACGTGACTGCTGGTGCGGTTCGACTGGACGATCACGATGTTCGTGATGTCACCGCCGAATCGCTCCATGCGGTCATTGGTGTGGTCACCCAAGATCCACATATGTTTCATGAAACCGTTCGATCGAATTTGCAATACGCCAAGGTGGGGGCGTCATACGAAGAAATGGTGGCGGCGTGTCGAGCGGCCCACATTCATGACATCGTTGCCGCGCTTCCCGACGGGTATGACACGGTGGTTGGCGAGCGCGGTTATCGACTTTCAGGCGGCGAAAAGCAGCGCTTGGCGATCGCTCGACTGCTGCTCAAGAATCCAGCGGTCATGATCCTTGACGAGGCCACGAGTCATCTCGATAACGAGGGAGAGGTGCTTGTTCAGCAAGCACTAGAGGCGGCGATGCGCAATCGCACCGCGATTGTCATCGCCCACCGATTGTCGACGATTCGTGATGCTGATCGGATCATTGTGATGGACCATGGTTCGGTGGCAGAACAAGGGACGCATGACGAGCTCATGAATCTTGACGGTCTGTATGCGTCGCAGGTGCGAGCAGGTGGGATCTTTACCCCAGTTGGTCAATGATGCAACAGATTTCACTTAGCTTCGACTCCGATCCGCAACCAACGAGCGAACCGACGTTGTCGGTAAGCCAGTTCATCGAAGTCGTCAACGGTGTCCTTGACCAAACGTTCGGTGGCGGATTATGGATTCAAGGTGAAATCGAAGGCTTCAACGGACGCGGCAAACATACCTATTTCAATCTGGTCGAGCGCAGTGCGGACAGCAAAGCCGCGCTGAGTATTTCGATTTGGCAGGGCAACATGGCTCGACTCCGACCGCTGCTATCGCAGCATCGCCTCGAACTCGCAGACGGCATCAAAGTGCGAGTATTCGGAACGCCAGATATCTATGCGCAGCGAGGGAGTTTCGGGTTCAAGGTCAGCAATATCGACCCGAGATTCACCCTCGGTGATCTCGCTGGTCAACGCGACGAAGTCATTCGCATCCTCAAGGAGCAAGGTCTCTACGATGCCAATCGGAGCGTGGCAATACCGCTGGTTCCCATGCGAATCGGATTGATAACGAGTGTTGGCAGTGCAGCACACGCCGACGTGTTGCATGAGTTTGAAAATTCTGGGTTTGGCTACCACGTGGCGGTTTATGATGTCCGCGTTCAAGGCGATGAGTCGGTGCCTACCGTTATCAAGGCACTGCAGGAAATGGGCAAGCGCACCGATTTCGATGTGCTGATGATCGTTCGCGGCGGCGGATCGCGCACCGACCTACTTGCCTTTGACACTCGCGAAATTGCCGAGGCAATTGCCAGGTGCCCACTTCCCGTGTTTACAGGTATCGGTCACGAAATTGATATCAGTGTGGCCGACGAGGTTGCGAGTAGAGCATTCAAGACGCCCACCGCATGTGCGGCAGCTATCGGTGAATTGGTACAGAAATTTGTCGAGGCGACGGAGGAGAATTGGCGTGGTATCGCCGCCTTGGCTACGACTCAATTGCACAGTGCCGAGCGCCGACTAAGTGAACGCGCCGCCCGAGTGAAAAGTCAAATTATCGATGCGCTACAGCGGGCATCAACCGCGTTAAGTATTGCCAGCGACCGCATTCGGCGACGACCATCCGATGTATTGATTGCCGCGGGCCGTCACATCGACGCAATTTGCGACAAATTGCGCGTGCTTGATCCCGTGAACACGATGGCTCGTGGCTGGAGTATCACGCGAACTATGGACGGATCAACCGTGCGAAGTAGTTCACAGTTGTCCCCCGGAGATGTGCTTGTAACATCATTTTCCGACGGCTCGGCGACCAGCACCGTGAATACGTTGAAGAATTCCGAGAGCGAACCTGCTCCGGTCAAGGTTCAGCGAAAAGTGAAGAAAGCAGGGAATTGATGGCAACAGAAAAACAAGTCGGCTATGCCGAGGCATTGGCCGAACTGGAAAACATTCTCAATGAGTTGGAGAACGAAGACGTCGATGTCGACACGCTGGCTCAGCATGTTCAAAGAGCCTCCACCTTGATCGAACTATGTCGCGAGAGGATTGGAAGCGCTCGGCTACGGATCGAAGATGTTGTTGCTCAACTTGACGCCGATTAGCCCGACGCTGTGGTAAATGCCCCGGCCTTCTTAGGGCAAATCGCCAGCCGGGTCGACAGTCGATTGCAAACCTTGCTCGAAGGGGAAACCAAGCGTTGGTCTCAATTGGACCCGGATTTGGCCGCGCCGTTTGACGAACTCAGCCGCTTGGTTCTATTGGGCGGCAAGCATCTTCGCTCGGCATTTTGCTTCTTGGGTTTCATCGGTGCGGGCGGCGATCCGAGCGAGAATCGCATCATCGATGCGGGAGCGGCCATCGAATTGCTGCACGCATGCGCGTTGTTCCACGACGATGTGATCGATGGTTCGGCCACTCGCAGAGGTGTGCCAACAACACACACGGCGAGGGCCAGGCAACATGAGGCGAGCAATTGGGCGGGTGAGTCGCGTCGATTTGGCGAAGGCGTCGCAATTCTTGTTGGCGACCTTGCATTTGTGTACGCCGATCAACTTCTCGCCGATGCTCCCCCGCCTGTTTGGAAAATCTGGAATGAGCTTCGACTTGAACTCAACATTGGTCAGTATCTCGACCTATTGGGGACCGCTCAAAGTGATCGACGACGAACCAAGGCCGAACGAATTAGTCGATACAAGAGCGGCAAGTACACCATCGAGCGTCCACTTCACCTTGGAGCCCTGCTTGCCAACCCTGCAATAGCGGAAGAATTTCTAGTCGCGCTGTCGGCTTACGGACTTCCACTGGGTGACGCGTTCCAGATGCGTGATGATGTCCTTGGAGCCTTTGGCGATTCCTCCACAACCGGAAAGCCGGTGGGTGATGATTTGCGAGAAGGCAAGCCGACCCCTCTGCTGGCGATCGCAATCGACCGAGCAAACACATCGCAACGAAAAGTCCTGCAACTCGTTGGTAAGACTCAACTCAGTGACGCTCAAGTCGCTGATGTGCAACAGGCGATTCGAAAAACGGGAGCACTGGAAGAGATTGAGGCGCATATCAACTCACTTACCGAAACAGCGGTGGACGCCGCTCGGCTGGCACCAATCACGCAAGAAGCGCGCGACGGTCTCATTCAACTTGCCACTTTCGTGTCGTGGCGCGAAGTTTGACCAGTAGCGTTTCTGCTATGGCCGTAACAATTCGAATCCCAACAACTCTTCGTCCCCTGTCCGGCGGTATTTCCACAGTCGTTGTCGAAGGGGCCACGCTTGCCGAGGTGTTGAAAAACCTCGAAGCTGCTCACCCCGGATTCTCCGATCGTCTCTTTGACGCCGAGGGCAAGTTGCATAAGTTCGTCAACGTCTTCGTCGCCGACGACGATGTCCGTTATCTCGATGGACTTAGTACGGCTGTGCCCGCTGGCGAAACAGTGTCAATCATTCCGGCCGTCGCCGGCGGAAGCTGATTCCTGCGCCACATGTGCATGTTGCGAGCGTGAGTTCCGATCCACATCACGCTCATGGCAATAAAACCTGGTTTGTGAAACACGATGGAATAGGCAAGCCAGGGCATCGAATGGGCGAGCACGAGGGCCCAACCCCACCACTTGCGGGCGCCAACAAGGAGCATGCCGGTTATGCCGACGAGTTCGCATCCGAGCAGGATCCAGGTCCACATCGATTCATTATTCATACTGTGAGTATGGAGGAGAATTGACCGCCGAAACTGCGGATATATGGCCTAGAATTGGCAAATGGCCGTTGAAAAAGTGGTATTGGATAAGATTGACCGCGAAATCCTCAGTATTCTTCAATCTGACGGTCGAATTCCGTGGCAAACGCTTGGGGACCGAGTGCATCTCTCCCCCAACGCCGTCTCCGATCGGGTTCGCCGCCTGACTCGGGCCGGCGTCATTCAAGGCTTTGGCGCTCGAGTCAACCAGGCCGCGGTTGGTCGAACATTGGAGGCCGTGATCAATGCCCGAATGGCCCATACCCAAGGATTCGACGATGCGTTGCTCAAGCGAGATGATGTGCTGTGGGCAGCCCACGTCACGGGCGAATCGGATGTCACCTTGGCAGTTGCCTGTGAAGGAACGGCCGGTCTTGACACTTTGTTGCGATGGCTTCAGCGGGAAGGCGCAAGCGAAACTCGTACGGATGTGATCTTGCGTCGAATTCGTTAAGCATCAACGCATACTTTCTCCGGTTTGAATTAGCAGTCTCCCCGCTAGAGTGCTAACGCCCTACCCGTAAGGACATATCCACGTTTTCTGGAGGATTTGTATGCCAAAGATCATCGCATTTGACGAAGTCGCTCGTCGCGGACTCGAAAACGGAATGAACAAGTTGGCCGATGCGGTGCGCGTCACGCTTGGGCCAAAGGGTCGAAACGTCGTGCTTGACAAAAAGTGGGGCGCTCCAACGATCACCAATGATGGAGTCTCGATTGCCAAAGAAATCGAGTTGGAAGACCCATACGAAAGAATCGGTGCAGAGTTAGTTAAGGAAGTGGCCAAGAAGACCGACGACGTCGCCGGAGACGGAACAACGACAGCGACGGTCCTGGCATGGGCGATGGTTCGCGAAGGTCTTCGCAACGTTGCGGCCGGGGCCAACCCAATGAGTTTGAAGAAGGGGATCGAAGCGGCAGTGGATGCTGCGGTTGAGAGCATCAAGAGCCTGTCCAAGGTTGTTGACTCGAAATCACAGATCGCCCAGGTTGCGTCGATCTCTGCTGCCGACGAAGAGATTGGCAACATGATTTCGGAAGCGATTGACAAGGTCGGCAAAGACGGTGTCATTACCGTCGAAGAGAGCCAAACCTTTGGCATGGAAATGGATCTCGTCGAAGGAATGCGGTTCGATAAGGGATACATCTCGCCGTACTTCGTCACCGACACAGACAGAATGGAAGCCGTCATTGACGATGCCTATGTGTTGCTTGTCGGCGGCAAGATCGCCTCGGTACGTGACGTTCTTCCCGTGCTCGAAAAGGTGATGCAGGGTGGTCACCAACTCGTGATCATCGCCGAGGACATCGAGGGCGAAGCGCTAGCAACTCTGGTAGTCAACAAAATTCGTGGAACGTTCAAGAGCGTTGCCGTAAAGGCACCCGGTTTCGGCGATCGGCGCAAGGCCATGTTGCAGGACATCGCCATCCTCACCGGCGGTCAAGTGATCAGCGAAGAAGTTGGTCTCAAACTGGAAAACGCCACACTCGACCTACTTGGTCGGGCGAAGAAGATCGTCGTGACGAAGGACGAAACCACCATTGTCGAAGGTGCCGGCGCAGACGCAGACATCAAAGGGCGTATTAGCCAGATTAAGACAGAGATCGAAAACACGGATAGCGACTACGACCGCGAGAAGCTCCAAGAGCGTCTGGCAAAATTGTCCGGCGGAGTAGCGGTTCTCAAGGTTGGTGCCGCCACGGAAGTTGAACTGAAGGAAAAGAAGCACCGCATCGAAGACGCCGTGAGCACAACCAAGGCGGCGATCGAGGAAGGTGTCGTTCCAGGAGGCGGAGTAGCTCTACTTCGTTCCCAGGCCGCGGTGATGAAAGTTGCCGATTCGCTAAAGGGTGACGAGGCGACTGGAGCACGTTTGGTGGCCAAGTCACTTGAAGCACCGCTTAAGCAAATCGCCGAAAACGCTGGACTCGAAGGCGGCGTCGTTGTCGAAAAGGTGAGAAACCTCAAAGGCAACGAAGGCCTGAACGCCGCAACCGGCGTGTATGAAGACCTCGTCAAACTTGGAGTCATCGATGCCGCCAAAGTGACACGCTCTGCATTGCAAAATGCGGCGTCTATTGCGGCATTGTTCCTGACCACCGAAGTTGTCGTTGCTGACAAGCCAGAAGAGTCGGCTCCGCAAATGCCAGGCGGAGGCATGGAGGACTACTAAGTCAAATTCGCACCTACCGCTCGGTATTCCCAGCGGTAGTCTGACGAACAATGAGTGAACCTCTTTCACCCGCAACGGGCATGGCCGTGTTGCATCTGTTTTGCCATCCAGCCTTTGACTTTGATGCCGAAGGTGTTGTGGCTGCGGTCAAGCATTCGCAATCAACAGGGGTTCAGGTTGTGTCTGTGTCGATGCTCGGACACAAATGCGATCTTGCTTTCATGGCGATCGCCTCAGACTTGCGTGAATTGCGCAAATTTCAGTCGGCCCTCCAACAATCCGGTGTCATCGTCGCCGACAGTTACGTTTCGCTTACCGAAGTGAGCGAGTACGCGGCGAACGTCCCTCTGGAAATGCTCAATGCCAGGCTGTATCCACAATTGCCTCCGCCCGGGAAACTTGCTTGGTGCTTCTATCCAATGTCGAAGAAGCGCGATCCAGAAAGCAATTGGTTCACTTTGCCGTTTGACAAGAGGAGCGAATTGATGATGGAGCACGGCCAAAGCGGTCGCAAATTTGCCGGTCGAATTACTCAACTCGTGACCGGTTCCGCTGGGGTAGATGATTACGAGTGGGGGGTCACACTATTTGCCGTGCACCCCGATGATCTAAAAGATGTCGTGTACACGATGCGATTCGATGAGGCATCGGCAAAGTACGCCGACTTCGGTACTTTTTATGTTGGCATGGTCACTCCCATAGAAGAACTTGTCCAAAGTCTCTAAGCACGGATAGCTGCGGCTGGCTGCATGCATACCGATCTTCTGTATTTGAAGGACGCCTATCTACAGGCGTTCGACGCCCGAGTCATTGATGTGCGTGATTCGGCCGTTGCACTTGACCAAACGGCGATGTATCCAACGGGCGGGGGACAGCCCAATGACACTGGTTTGTTGAACGGCCTGCGTGTGACGGACGTGAAAAAGGAAGATTCGCTTGTCTGGCACACAATTGACGGACCATTGCCGACCATCGGAGGAGCCGTCGCCGTCACCATCGACTGGGATCGACGCCACGCGCTGATGCGTACGCATACCGCCTTGCATGTTTTGTGCGGAGTGATTTGGAACGAATGGCGTGTGCCCGTGACAGGGGGAAATATGGAACCGCTCAGCGCTCGAATGGATTTTGAGTTCGACCCGCTGCCCGAAGGTTTCGCCAACACGGTTGAGCAACTTGTCAATACGGCCCTAGCTGCCAACTATCCGATCTCCGTTTCGTTCCTTCCTCGTGACACGGCAATCGCCGATCAAGATCTCATTCGCACGAAAGTGAACATGATTCCCGAATCGGTCTCCGAGATCCGGGTCGTCGACATTGTCGGTCTGGACAAACAGGCCGATGGCGGCACGCACGTCCGCTCAACGGCCGAAGTCGGGCGGATCAAGGTGTTGAAGACGGAAAATAAGGGCAAAGGTAACAAGCGCATCCGACTAGAAATACTTGATGCCTGACACCGATACGGGTCGAAGTACAGGACTCATTCGGTTTGCCCAACAGCGTTCGGAGTTGATTGGTCGAACCGATTTACAGGGTCCTGCCCTGTGCACGGCACTGTCCGAACTGACCGATGCATGGCTCGAACAATTATTTGACGAGGCAACTGGTCAACTGCGATTGACGAGTGGCGTTGCCCTCTTGGCTGTCGGGGGATTTGGGCGGGGCGAGCTCGCCCCATTTAGTGACTTAGACCTGATCATCGTCCACGATTCATGTCCCGTAGTTGACGAATTGGCCGGCAAAGTTTGGTATCCGATTTGGGACACAAGGCTGAAACTCGGCCACGGTGTACGCACGGCTAAAGAGACGTTGAGAATTAGTTCAGATGATCTCGATGTGGCGACGTCAATGATGACTGCGCGAGTTATAGCCGGCGACTACGCGTTTGCGGCGTCGCTCATTGAACAAACTCGCAACCAAACTAAGAATGCAGGCAAGCGATGGCTCGGTCAGTTGCATAACCGCGTAACGCAGCGGCACGTTGCCTCTGGTGAGGTTGCCTTCTATCTTGAACCCGATCTCAAGGAAGGGCTCGGCGGACTGCGGGATATTCATGCCCTGTGGTGGGCTATCGCCGCGGGCTTTGAAGTGTCGTCGAACGATCAACAAGCACTGAATGAAAGCCATGAGGTACTGACTATTGCCAGGGTTGGATTGCATCGAGTGGCAAGACGGGCGGGAGACGTGTTGCGGTTGCAGGATCAGGACGCGGTCGCCGAGTCTGTCGGGATGGGGTCGGGTGATAGTTCTTCTGCCGATGAACTGATGGCCTCAATTGCCAGTGCAGGTCGACGGGTTGCATGGGTTGCCGACGAGGCATGGGCGAGGCTTGATCCCCCGACGCTTTCGCGTCGCCCGCCTGTTGCGGTTGCACCAGGCGTACAACTACACAACGGTTCGGTCCAGTTAGCCGATGACGCCAACCCGGCTGCCGATCCAACGTTGATGCTGCGAGTAGCAACGGCCGCCGCTCGTCACAGCGTGCGGATCGATCGAGCGTCGCTCGATCGACTTGGTGAGGAAACTTCTGCGTGGCCAGACCCGTGGCCGGCCGGCGCGAGCGATGACCTCGTTGCACTCCTATTAGAAGGAGAACGCGCCATTCCCGTTATTGAAAGCCTTGACCAACGAAATCTGTTGGTCAAGTTGTTGCCGGAGTGGGAAGCAGTTCGGAGTAAGCCTCAGCGCAACGCATACCATCGCTACACCGTTGACCGACATCTGTGGCAAACCGCTGCAAATGCAGCCTCGCTTTCTCCTCGAGTATCGCGGCCCGATCTGCTCATTTGTGGAGCGTTGTTTCACGACCTTGGCAAGGGATATCCGGGCGATCACACCGAAGCTGGCATCAAACTTTTCGCCAAGATCGGACCGCGGATGGGTTTATCTTCAGAAGATTGTGAAGTGGTGTCAGCAATGATCGAGCACCACCTGCTGTTGCCCGACGTGGCCACTCGTCGTGATCTTTCCGACGACGCAACCATCACAAACGTTGCGACCACTATTCGAAGTCAGCAATTGCTCGAATTGTTACATGCGCTGACCGAAGCCGATTCCTTGGCCACTGGTGTCTCCGCATGGGGAAGCTGGAAGTCCGAATTGGTCCAGACACTGGTTGATCGGGTTGCTCATGTGTTGGGGGGAGGTGATGTCCATGAAGTAATGTGGAGACTCTTTCCCAATGCGCAGGTACTCCGATTAATGGCACATGGGGTGCTGGCCATCGAAACATTCGACGATCGAATCACGGTGGTTTGCCCGGACCGGCCGGGAACATTTAGCAAGGTGGCCGGAGTGCTGACCCTTCACGGACTTGATGTTCTCGGCGCCGAGGCCCACAGCGACGAACAAGGAATGGCAGCCTCAGACTTCAGGGTCCAGGTTGGCAATGGCGAAACCATTGATTGGCAGCCTGTCGTGACAAGCCTTGAACGAGCGATGCGGGGCAAATTGGCCCTCGACGCGCGACTAGCCGAGCGTGCCGAAACCTACCGACGCCGCCGCTCGCTCGTTGCCAATGCGCCGGCTCCTGCATCGGTTCGATTTGATGACAATGCATCATCGAACGCCACTTTTCTTGAGGTTCGGGCTCCGGACAAAATCGGAATCCTTCGCAGTATGACCAAGGCAATTGCCGACTGTGGATTAGATATTCGTCATGCCCGCATTCAAACTTTAGGAAACGAAGTCATCGATTCGTTCTATGTGCAAACCGCCGACGGGGAGAAAGTAACGGATTCTTTTCATCGACTCGAAGTCGAGCGTGCGATACTGCACGCGGTTGTGTGAACGAGCCTTACGAACCTTCGCCTTGATCTCGAAGAAACTGTTCCACCTCGTCCACCAGTGTGGCGGAATCTGATTCGTCGGTCTTATCTGCGGCAAAATCAAACTGCAATTGGTCGTCGTCAACCTCGTCGTCCAAACTGATTCCATTGTCTGACATGGTCTCCAGCCGCTCAACGTAAGCCACCAAATCTTCATCATCGCTGACGAGTGAATTCACCTGTTCCTCATATCGCTCAATGAGGTTCATCACAGTGGCAATCGGCGCCGGAGTTCCGATGATTTCACAAGATCGTCGCATCAGCGAAAGCGAGGCCTTGGGCGAAGGAACTTGAGAAGCGTACGCGGGAACGGCCGCCCACAGTGCGGCCGAAGGAAGATTGACCTGGGAACACGCATCGTGCAACACTCCGACTATTCCAGTGGGACCTTCGTATCGGGAACGCTGAAGATTGAATCGCTCGACAAGTTCGGAGTCATTGGCCGTACCAATTATTTGTACCGGTCGGGTGTGCGGAACGTCTGCAAGCAGCGCGCCGAGCGTGAGCATCATTGTTGAACCGAAGTGATCCGCTACTCCCAAGATCTCCTCGGAAAACTTTCGCCACTTCAAACTTGGTTCTGGGCCAAGCATCAAGATGATGTCGCCGCCCGCGCCGGTGACATGCCACAACCCCACCGTTGGCCAAACGATATTTCGAGTGACCCCATCCTTCAACCGAATGTGGGGCCGAATTGTCGCGTAGTCAGTGAATTCCTCTGGATCAATCTCGGCCAACGGCACTGCACCCCAGCCCTCGACCAAATTACGCACGGCATTTGATGCGGCGTCGGCGGCATCGTTCCAACCGGTGAACGCGGCGATGATCGTAGGAGTTTTGAGTACTGGCTTGGATAGCCAGCGAACATGATTCATCGTCGTCATCTGACGGAAACGCTACCTACTTTGAAGCAGATTTTGCGGCCATGATCGCCATATCCTGAGGACCCCGCATCGGATATCCAAATGCATTTTTGATTGCTTGCGCGAGCGGAGTCAGTATCTCCATGAGTTCGGTGAGATCTTCTCCGATTGCATGCATCGCGCCCTGCATCTGCTTATCAGTATTCAGCTCAATTCGCGATCGAATCTCTCGTCCATCATGCGTGAAAGTTTCACCGCTCGCATCGAGCAGACCACGGGCAATGAGTCGTTCCGTTGCTGGGTCAAATTGTTCCGTTTGCCATCCACGGGTGGCGCTATAGGTTCGCATCGGCTGCCCGGAAAAGGCATCAGTAAGCAAACAGACCTCCACGGCATCGAGTCCTTCGGAGACCCATGCCGCAATGTGGCTGTCGCCTCGATACTCACGCAACATGTCGGCAAGCCGCCACGTTGCCCCGAGAGCGGTAGCGGGCATAACTTGCGACCGCAATCCGGCAAATAGTGCTCGACCTTCAATCCTCAATGGGTCAACAGCGCGTTGCAAAAGTTGTTGTGCACGATCGATGCCGTTCGGCGATGGACCGAGAATTCGTTCCAATTGGGCGATTCCACCACGATCTCGCGCATCAAAGATACTTTTTGCGTCGGTCAGTTTCCATCCCTCGTCGACCGATGGAATCACGATGTCGGGGTTGAACACGGCAAATGTGGCTGCTACCACTTGACCCGAAACTTGTCCCATCACCGATCCGCGCGATGTGAAGTAAGCGACGCGATTGCCCAACGCCAGCCCATCTCGTATGCCACGACCTTCGCCGAACCCGAGGGCTTGATAGTTGGCATTACATTCTGGTGAGAAATACACCTGACCCGCGATCGGCTCCAGTACGGCGGCAAGATGCCGCGAGGTCGAACTTAGGGTCGCTGTATCCACGTCTCCAAAGTAGAGGTTTGCAGACGCATTCAACGAGTTCACCTGATGTGGCAAGGTAGAGGGCATGGACATGGTCGTTGAAATCGCCGATCACGTAGATGATCAATTGGTAAATGCGATGGGAAGATTGATTCCTCAGTTATCGACTTCCAATCCCGCCCCAAGTCGTACCCAACTGGAAGAAATAGTTTCCTCGCCAGCCACAGCTCTGATTATCGCCCGGGTTGATAAGCGCATAGTTGGCGCACTTACGCTCGCATTGTTTCGACTTCCCACCGGCCTTAGGGCGTGGATCGAAGACGTCGTCGTGGACGTTGATGCGCGCGGAGCCGGAATCGGCGAAGCGTTAAATCGAGCCGCGCTTGCAGAGGCAAAGAGGCGCGGCGCGATTACCGTCGATCTCACATCCAGACCATCGCGAGTGGAGGCGAATCGGTTGTATCAGCGACTCGGATTCGTCGCTCGCGATACAAACGTCTA
>JBDTPW010000127.1:0-17699 GCA_039932495.1 Ilumatobacteraceae bacterium | reverse complement strand
ACGTGGCCAGAACTCACGCTGTCGAAGTGGGAGGACACACGCGACACGTTGCACATGTGGACTCAAATCGTCGGCAAAATACGAATGGCCATCAGTCCGATGATCAACCATTGGTGGCAGGTTCCGATGTATGTATCGGTACGAGGTCTTACCACTTCGATCATGCCAACGAATGGACGCGGCCTCGAAATTGAATTCGATTTCATCGACCATGTGCTCCAGTTGCGGACAACCGACGGAAACAGTCGTCAAGTCACACTTGAGCCGCGATCCGTGGCGAGTTTTTATGCAGCGACGATGGAGGCACTCGGCGAACTTGACGTGCACGTCAAAATTTTTCCCCGTCCTTCCGAAGTGATCGATGCGATCAGATTTGACGAAGACGAAGTTCATCGGTCGTACGACCCGGACGCTGTCCGACGGTATTGGCTGGCACTTGTACAAATACAGCGAGTGTTGTTGCAGTTCAGAGCAGGGTTCATTGGCAAGGCGAGCCCCGTTCATTTGTTCTGGGGAGGCAACGATCTGTGTACCAGTCGATTCTCCGGTAAAACCGCGCCGCTCCATCGTGGCGGTGTCCCGAATTCCCCGGACTGGGTCCAACAGTTGGCCTATAGCCATGAAGTTGCAAGTTGCGGATATTGGCCGGGCGAAGGCGAGGAAGGCATGTTCTATGCCTATGCATACCCAGAGCCGCAAGGATTTCCGTTGTGGCCAGTTAAGCCGGCGCAAGCTTTCTACGACACGACGCTCGGTGAATTTCTCTTGCCATACTCGGTCGTGCGCACCGCGTCAGACCCAGACGCGCTTTTAATGCCCTTCTTTCAGAGTGCCTACGAGGGAGCGGCAGAACTTGGCGGCTGGGATCGTCAAGCGCTCGAGGTGAGTGGCGAAATCTGATTGACATTTTTCTGTTCGCCAGACTCAATGGCGTCGAGCAAGTGAATGGCAATGTCTGCAACCTTCACCTGTGACTCGTCTTTGCCCGCGCCTTTGACGCCATCATCCATCATGATGTAACAAAACGGGCAGGCGGTCGCCACCCGAGACGCACCGGTGGACAACGCTTCCGCCGCTCGTGCATCGTTCACCTTCGTGCCGACGTTTTCTTCCATCCACATGCGAGCACCGCCAGCACCACAGCACATACCGTTGGTTCCGTTTCGTGGCATCTCCACAATGTCAAGTCCCTTGATCGCGCCGATGACATTTCGTGGGGCCAGATAGACATCGTTGTGTCGGCCGAGATAACAAGAGTCGTGATACGTGATGCGCTCTTCGAGAGTCGCGTTACTCACGTCGAGTTTGCCGCTGTCGATGAGTTGTTCGAGGAGTTGCGAGTGATGAATGACCTCGTAGTTGCCGCCAAATTGTGGGTATTCATTGGCCAGCGTGTTGAAGCAATGCGGACACTGGGTGATGATCTTGCGAACTCCCATTCCGTTGAGCATTTCGATGTTTGGTATTGCCAACATTTGAAACAGATACTCGTTTCCGGACCGTCGCGCACTGTCGCCCGTGCACATTTCGCTCGGACCTAAAATTGCGACGTCAATTCCCGCCCGCTTGAGCAGCTTGGCCATCGATTGAGTGACCTTCTTGTTCTTGTCGTCGAAACTTCCGGCGCAACCAACCCAATAGAGGTATTCATTGGTCAGCGGTTTTCCAGGATCAAGCACGGTGACATCCAAATCCTTTGACCAATCGCCCCGCTCGCCCTGATTCATGCCCCATGGATTGCCTTGATTTTCCATTGCCCGATAGGCGGTTCCGAGTTCGGCAGGGAAATCGCTCTCCATCAGCGTGAGGTATCTCCGCATGTCAAGAATTTTGTCGAGAATTTCGATATTGACGGGACAAATTTCGTCACACGCCTTGCAACTTGTGCAGGCCCAAATCTCATCAGGGGTAATTCGCTCAAACAAAGAATTAGCCGAAACCGTTATCTGCGGATCAACGCCAATCGGTGGTGAAACCTTTCCGCCTGGAGCATGCGCCGCCGTCGCGGCCATGACTTCTCCACTCTTCAAAATAATTTCACGCGGATCCAGGGGCTTACCGGTGGCATGGGCCGGACAGACGCTCGTGCAACGACCGCACATGGTGCACGCGTCCAGATCGAGCAGTTGCTTCCATGTGAAGTCTTCTACGACGTGAGCACCAAATGATTCGAGCGACGTCTCGCTGAGATTGGGCATCGGCCGCATCGCACCTTTTGGTCGCTGGCGATCCTTCAGGTACATATTTAAAGGAGAAGTGAACATGTGTCGGAGCATGGTGATCGGCAGGATCGCCAGAAAGACGACAAATGCCAGAACGTGGGCGACCCACCATGCTTGGTGCCACGTGGCAAGCGTGCTTGCCGAAGTCGAGTTGACCAATTGTGCAAGCGGATAACCGACGAAGCTCCACTTCTCGTAATCAAGCGAAATCCCGGAGGCCTGACTTTCGGCAATGCGAAATGCTTCTGCTCCGAAACCGCTCACTCCGATGGCGAGCAAGACTCCGAGAATGAGCGCATGTTCCGGTCTCGTCTTGATCCGGATTCGGTACGGACGCTGGACGTATCGACGGAGAATTGCCCACACAACTCCACCGACAAAAACAACTCCGGCCAAGTCACCGACCAACGCATAGCCGCGATACACATCGCCGTGGAGAAATTTCAATGCGGGTGGCATTTGGTGATCGATTTCGAGCACCGTCGTAACACCAAGCAAGACAAGAAATCCGAAGTACATCATCGAGTGCATGAGGCCGGCGGCGCTGTCCCTCAATAAAGTGCGCATGTACACACCGGCTCGATAGTCGGCCAATCGACGTTTGATGTTCTTTTGTGTAGTTTTGCGCCGATCCGGCGCCCCTCGCTCCCAATTGCGAATGCGATCAGAAAATCGAATTGAGCCCCAAATGAGCAGCATCGGAATGACCGTGTAGAAAACAACCTGCAAAGCACCGGGAATTCCACCAAACACCGTTCGCTGAACAGGCGAGTCGCTTTCCCAATTAGTGAGTTGAGGAATAATCCCAGAAATCATCGTGAACACGCCGATTCCAACTCCAAGAATGATCGAGACTTGGTATGGCTTCACCCGCCTAGATGTCTGTGACGTGTTGCTCCGCTCGGTTTCCATGTCGCGATAACGCTAGTTCTTATCGCCTTACACGGAGGATTGTCGAGAGACGTTAAGAGTTGCGTCGGCAATTGCTTGAGGATCGCCGAGATACGTAGCGGTCGACATGTCGCCGCCTGAATCAAATGTGTAGAGGCGGGGGATACCGGTAGGAATATTGACGTTGGTAATATCTGTGGCCGAAATTCCATCCACGTGCATGAACAGCGCCCGAAGAGAATTTCCATGCGCCGTAATAAGGACGTTGAGGTTCTTGGCTAATTGCGGAGCCACGATCTCGTCAAAGAATGAAGACACTCGCGCCAACACGTCCTGTAGACATTCGGTTGCCGGAAGCAACCGCGGATCAAACCCTTCGCCAACGAGTTTCTGGTACACGGGATCGTTGAGCGGATGTTCCTTGTCGGTTGTCTCGACCGGGGGAGGGGCCGTGTCAAAGCTTCGGCGCCAAATCTCGGTTTGTTGTGCACCGTGAAGTGTGGTGACTGTGCGCTTATCGAGACCTTGCAGCGCACCATAATGACGTTCGTTCAGACGCCAGTCGCGTCTGACCACGAGGTCGTCTTGGCCAAGTTCATGCAGTGCCAATCGGGACGTCTCGATTGCCCGTTCGAGCAGGCTGGTGTGGCCCGCGTCGAAGCGCAATCCGGCCTTGGCCATGGCGATACCGGCCTGGCGTGCTTCGTTGATACCAGTAGGGCTTAGGGGGACATCGTGCCAGCCGGTGAACAGATTGAGTTCATTCCAGGTGCTTTGGCCGTGTCGGAGCAGGACTAGCGAGCCCGTCATAGCCCTTGATCCATAGCCACAGATCGTAGTTGAAGGCCTCACAATCGGGCCATGTTCGCTAGTTGAGCCACTTCAACTCAACTTTTATGAGTAGGAGGTTGTTAAGTCTTCAGAGCGATCATATACTGAATCAAGTCCCCGTATACCCAGCAAAGGAAACCCCATGGCCAGAGCAGTAGGAATTGACCTCGGAACCACAAACTCAGTCGTTGCCGTACTTGAAGCCGGCGAGCCGATTGTGATCCCCAACTCCGAAGGTGCGCGTACAACTCCCTCGGTAGTCGCGTTTTCTAAAGCGGGTGAAGTTCTTGTTGGTGAGGTTGCCAAACGTCAGGCCATCACCAATCCCGATCGCACATTCCGCAGTATCAAGCGACACATGGGAGAGAGCTGGAAGTCAGATGACATCGACGGCAAGCATTACACGCCACAAGAAATCAGTGCGCGCACGTTGATGAAACTGAAGCGCGATGCCGAAGCCTATTTGGGTGACACGGTCACTCAGGCAGTGATTACCGTTCCGGCGTACTTTGACGACGCCCAACGCACCGCGACAAAAGAGGCCGGACAAATTGCCGGTCTTGAGGTACTTCGAATCATCAACGAGCCGACCGCCGCCGCACTTGCCTACGGACTGGACAAGGGCAGCGCCGACGAAACCATATTGGTGTTCGACCTCGGCGGAGGAACGTTCGACGTTAGTGTGCTCGAAATCGGCGATGGGGTGTTCGAAGTAAAAAGCACTCACGGTGATACTCACCTTGGTGGAGACGACTGGGACCAACGAGTCATCGATTGGTTGGTGCAACAGTTCAAGTCTGCACACGGCATTGATCTAGCGAACGATCGGATGGCGACCCAACGGTTGAAGGAAGCCGCCGAAAAGGCCAAGATCGAGTTGTCCCAAACTCAGCAAACACAGATAAATCTTCCGTTCATCACGGCCACGTCAGATGGCCCATTGCACATGGACGAGATCCTCACCAGGGCAAAGTTTCAGGAAATGACTGCAGACCTGATTGAGCGTTGCCGCAAACCATTCGAGCAGGCAATCACCGACGCCGGATTGTCGAAAGGTCAACTCAGCCACGTCATCTTGGTCGGCGGATCCACGCGGATGCCAGCGGTTCAAGACCTCGTACAAAATTTGACGGGTAAAGAGCCAAATCGCTCGGTCAATCCAGACGAAGTAGTTGCGATCGGCGCGGCCGTTCAGGCCGGCGTACTTCGCGGTGATGTCAAGGACATCTTGCTACTCGACGTCACTCCACTTTCTTTGGGAATCGAAACCAAGGGTGGGGTCATGACGAAACTGATTGAGCGCAACACCACCATTCCGACCCGGCGAACCGAGGTGTTTACGACCGCCGACGACATGCAACCATCCGTAGAGATCCATGTCTTGCAAGGTGAGCGCGAGATGGCGAATTACAACAAGACGCTTGGAAAGTTTCAACTCGTTGATCTTCCACCCGCACCACGTGGTGTCCCGCAGATTGAAGTCACCTTTGACATCGATGCCAATGGAATCGTGCACGTGTCTGCAAAGGATCGTGCCACGTCCAAGGAACAGTCGATGACGATCACAGGGCAATCCTCGCTATCCAAAGATGACATCAACACGATGGTGAAGGACGCCGAGGCCCACGCCGAAGAGGATCGCCAACGCAGAGAAGAGGCAGAGGTTCGCAACAACGCCGACTCACTCGTCTATCAGACGGAAAAAGTCCTGCGCGAACAGGGCGAGAAAGTATCTGCTGAGGAACGCACCGCGGTTGAAGGTCCGCTTTCGGAGCTTCGCACCGCCTTGCAAGGTTCAGATGTTGGGGCAATCAAGAGCGCCACCGAAAAACTGATGACCGCAAGCCAAGCGTTCAGTCAAAAGCTCTACGAGGCTGCGGCCCACGACACCAACGCTGCCGGGACATCGGCAACGGGGCAAGGCTCCACGGCAGCAAACGATGAGGACATCGTGGACGCCGAAATCGTTGATGAGTCGTAACGAAAAGCGACCACCTCGGCATGGACGAGCAAATGGATGAAGTCGAAATTGATGGTCTGACACCAGTAATTAGCGACCAGGTTGAGTCGATTCTCGGTGAGTTAGATATTGACGAAGCACTAAAGGAACGCGACGAGTTCAAAGACATCGCGCTTCGAGTTCAGGCAGACTTCGAAAATTACCGGAAACGAGTGGCCGCTCAAATAGTCACGGAAGTTGATCGATCTCTTGGACGCAGTGTCGAAGAGTTGCTTCCCATTCTCGATGCATGCGAGGCTGCCGTAAGTCACGGAATCGAAGGCGTCGAGCCGGTCTGGTCGCTATTGCTCGGAGTTTTGCAAAAGCAAGGGCTTGAGGTCCTTGACCTGCACGGCAAGGTGTTCGACCCGGTCGCTGCCGAGGCCGTGGTTCACGAAGAGGGTGACGGTGGCGAACCAATCATTACCGAGGTCTTGCGCACGGGATACCGCTGGAAGGGTCGTGTATTGCGAGCTGCGATGGTCAAGGTAAGAGGGTAATTGTGCAGCGTGAGTGGTTTGAAAAAGACTATTACGCGATTTTAGGCGTCACTCAACGTTCGACCGACAAGGAGATCACCAAGGCGTATCGAAAACTCGCCAGGCAGTTTCACCCCGACACAAATCCGAACAATGCGTCAGCCGAAGAACGATTCAAGGAAGTATCTGCCGCGTACGACGTTCTCAGCGATGAGGAGCGACGCAAAGAATACGACGAAGTTCGTCGACTTGGTCCAGCCGCGTACGGTTCGCCCGATGCCAACGGCGCCGGTTCGTATCGATTCGACATGGACGACATGGCTGGATCTGCGATGGGCGATTTATTTGGTCAAATGTTTGGCGGACGAAGCGCGCAACGACGAAGCGGCGGTCCACAGCGCGGCGCAGATCTAGAGACATCGCTGACTTTGGATTTCGCGGACGCGGTACATGGTCTAACGACGACGTTGCATCTCACTTCGGAGGCAGAGTGTTCGACGTGTGGGGGAAATGGTGCTCAACCCGGCACGAAACCGCAGCGATGTCCGAGATGCAAGGGGCGCGGAGTCGTCGACGAGAATCAGGGAGTGTTTGCTTTTTCTTCACCGTGCCCTCAATGCAACGGCCGAGGTGTTGTAATTGAGCACCCGTGCACGACATGCCACGGATCGGGCGTCGAAATGCGCGCACGTGAAGTAAACGTGCGAATCCCCGCCGGTGTGGATGACGGCCAACGAATTCGAATCAAAGGTCGCGGGGGCCCCGGACGGGGAGGCGGTCCGCATGGTGATCTATTCGTCATCTGCCGTGTCGCACCCCATACGGTGTTTGGTCGCGAAGGATCAAATCTCACAATTCGTCTCCCGATCACCTTCTCAGAGGCCGCTCTCGGTGCCGACATCGAAGTTCCGACGCTCGGCGGATCACCCGTGACACTTCGCTTAAAGCCCGGCACTCAGTCTGGATCGCGTCACCGAGTGAAGGGAAAAGGAATCGCGGCGAACAAATCGCACGGAGATTTGATTGTCACCGTTGATGTAGTTGTGCCGAACAAGCTGACGATCGACCAAAAATCGGCGGTCGAGCAAATGGCCCAGTCACTGTCTCAGAGCCCTCGTGAAAAACTCACGAGCGATTTAATTTAGGAGTTGTGGTATGGAACGTGAACATCACGCCGTCTACGTCATTTCGGTTGCCGCCGAACTCGCCGGGATGCATCCTCAAACGCTGCGCATTTACGAACGGCGGGGTTTGATAACTCCATCTCGCACATCAGGCGGTAATCGCCGATACAGCGAAGCAGACATTCAGCGTCTGTTGCGCATAGCTCATCTCACCTCACTAGGTATGAATATCGAAGGGATACGCCAAGTCATGGAACTTGAACAGCAAGTTCTGAAATTGCGCGATGAGGCTCTTCGTTTGCAGGCCGAACTGGAACATGCATCTTCTGCCGCTCAAAAAAGGAATCGCAACGAACTCGTCCCGCTTCGACAAGCGATGACATTGTTCGGGCGCCTCCCGAGCATTTTTGAGGAGGAGGAATAGCCATGGCAATCGATCCAAAAAAGTGGACCACAAAGACGAATGAGGCTGTTGCCGAAGCAATGCAGTCGGCTCTCTCCAGCGGCAATCCAGAACTCACTCCCGATCACCTCATGGGTGCACTCACGCGACAATCCGACACCATCGTTCCCGCGCTTCTAGCCAAGTTGGGAGTGGCGAACACGATGTTGGGCGATCGAGCCGAGGTGGTCGTCAACAACCTGCCGCGAGCACAAGGCGGCAGTGAACCGCGAATGAACCGCGAATTAGCAAACATCTTCACAAACGCCGAGCAGCTGCGTAAGGATTTGCGAGACGATTATCTTTCGGTCGAGCACCTGCTGATCGCGATGAACCAGCGCGTTGGTATCGGTGCGGAAGAAATGTTGCAAGCGTTGCGCGAGGTTCGAGGATCGCATCGGGTGACGAGTCCGGATCCCGAGGGTCAATTTCAGGCGCTTGAGAAGTATGGTTACGATCTCACCGCAAGGGCGCACGACGGAAAGATAGATCCGGTAATCGGGCGCGACGAAGAGATTCGTCGAGTGATTCAGGTCCTTTCTCGCCGAACCAAAAACAATCCGGTTCTCATCGGCGAACCGGGTGTCGGCAAGACGGCAATTGTCGAGGGACTTGCTCGGCGGATCGCCAGTGGTGACGTTCCCGAAGGTCTCAAAAACAAGCGTCTCGTCTCCTTGGACATCGGATCGATGCTGGCCGGCGCAAAGTATCGCGGTGAATTCGAAGAGCGACTGAAGGCTGTGTTGAAAGAGATCACCGACGCCCAAGGCGGCATCATTACGTTTGTCGACGAAATTCACACGCTCGTTGGTGCCGGAGGCGCCGAGGGCGCAATTGATGCGGGAAACATGATCAAACCAATGCTCGCCAGAGGCGAGTTGCGAATGATCGGTGCAACGACGCTCAATGAGTACCGCAAATACGTCGAAAAGGACTCTGCACTAGAGCGGAGATTCCAACAGGTATATGTAGGTGAACCTTCGGTTGAAGACACGATTGCGATTCTGCGCGGGTTAAAGGAACGCTACGAAGTTCACCACGGAGTTCGCATCCAAGACACGGCCCTGGTGAGCGCGGCGGTTTTGTCCAATAGGTATTTGCCCAATCGCTTTTTGCCGGACAAGGCAATTGATTTGGTCGATGAAGCGGCAAGCAAGTTGCGCATCGAGATCGATTCGCTTCCCACCGAGATTGATGTAGTTGATCGTCGTATTTTGCAACTCGAAATCGAGCGCGTCGCCCTTGCCAAGGAAACCGACGCCGCATCGCACGAACGACTCGACGCGCTGAACGATGAATTGGAAGAGTTGCTCGCCAAGAGCGCGAGCATGAAGCAACATTGGGAAGCCGAGAAGCAAGCGATTGGGGCGATTCGAACTCTCAAGGAGGAACTCGAATCCCTGCGCCTTCAAGTCGATCGCGAGGCAGATTTGGAAAAGGCTGCAGAAATTCGTTACGGGCGCATACCGGAAGTCGAGCGCCGTGTAAACGAGGCGACCAAGCAGCTCGACGTTTTGCAGAGCACAACTCGCATGCTCAAGGAAGAGGTCGATTCCGAAGATGTCGCAGAGGTCGTATCGAAATGGACGGGTGTTCCGGTAAGTCGCTTGATCGAAGGTGAGATGAACAAGCTTGTTCATCTCGAATCGCTTCTTCACCGTCGGGTAATTGGTCAGGATCATGCCGTGACTGCAGTGGCCAACGCGATTCGCCGCAGTCGTGCCGGTTTGTCCGACCCGCATCGTCCAATCGGTTCGTTCATGTTTTTGGGGCCAACCGGAGTAGGCAAAACCGAACTTGCCCGCGCCCTCGCAGAGTTTCTCTTTGATGACGAGCGAGCAATGATACGTATCGATATGGCCGAATACATGGAGAAATTCTCCGTCAGTCGATTGATTGGGGCACCGCCCGGGTATGTCGGCTACGACGAAGGTGGCCAACTGACGGAAGCCGTTCGACGTCGCCCATACAGCGTGGTGCTTCTCGATGAAATCGAAAAGGCCCATGGCGAGGTGTTCAATGTTTTGCTACAGGTACTTGACGACGGTCGGCTAACGGACGGTCAAGGGCGGACAGTTGACTTCACCAATACCGTTCTGATCATGACGAGTAACTTGCCCGGCGAACCAATCGACTACTTCAAACCCGAATTTGTTAATCGCATAGACGATATTGTCCGATTTCGTTCACTCACTCATGAGGATTTGGGCGCGATTGTCGAAGTGCAATTGGAGCATCTCATCGATCGGATGGCGGAACGTAAACTTTCTCTGGCGGTAACTCCTGCCGCGCGATCACTACTGGCCGATCGTGGCTATGACCCAGATTTCGGTGCGCGACCACTCAAGCGATTAATTCAAAAGTCCATCGCCGACCCTGCGGCAATCTTGATTCTTGAAGGCAAGGTCGCCGAAGGTGACGGTGTCACCGTCGATGTTGTCGACAATGAGTTGCAGGTGCGACCAAGCGACTAGACTTTCGATACGTTCTCTACAAATTAGGAGCGTTGCATGCCCGTCGCGGTCGTCGTTGGTACCCAATGGGGAGATGAGGGCAAAGCAAAAGTCATTGATCTACTCGCCGGCTCACACCAATACGTTGTGCGCTACCAGGGTGGTCATAATGCGGGACACACCGTGGTCGTTGGCGATCAGCGCTACGCGCTGCAACTGGTGCCGAGCGGGGTTTTGTACGAGCACGTAACCCCGATTATTGGTAACGGTGTCGTCGTTGATCTGCCGACTTTGTTTGGAGAAATTGACACTCTTGAGCAACGCGGTATCTCTTGTTCAAAACTTAAAGTATCGAGCCTCGCCCAGCTCATTTTTCCGTGGCACCAATCGCATGACCTGATCACCGAGACAGCAAGAGGCGACAACAAGATTGGTACGACCTTGAAAGGAATTGGACCGGCATATGCCGACAAGGCGCTGCGAGTTGGAATTCGCGTGGGCGAAGTACGTAACCGTAAGCGATTTATTGCATCGCTGCGACTGCGAGCGGAGTACGAACGAGATCTCCTAGCCACGCTGGGCGGCATCGCCCTTGACGTTGAGTCCGTCGTCTGTCAATTCGACGAATTGGCAAAGCGACTTATCCCGTACATCGCCGACACGGTCAGCATCCTCCATGACGCACGAACAAACGGTGCCCACATCCTTCTAGAGGGTGCGCAGGCAACATTTTTGGATCTCGATCACGGCACGTATCCGTATGTCACGTCTTCGAATCCAACTGCCGGCGGCGCTTGCGTCGGGTCGGGGCTTGGCCCGCGACACATCGATCGCGTCATCGGTATCACAAAGGCCTACACAACGCGAGTGGGTAGCGGACCGTTTCCAACAGAACTCACGGATGCAACGGGAGATGCGATTGTCGAGATCGGCCAGGAGTTTGGCACAGTGACGGGTCGTCGCCGCCGACCGGGTTGGTTGGATTTGGTGATGTTGCGCCATGCCGTCCGAATAAATTCACTCACCGAAGTCGCTCTCACAAAACTTGACGTCCTCGATTCGTTCAATAAGGTTCGACTGTGCGTCGGCTACAAAATCAATGGCGTACCACTATCTGGTTATCCGGATGACATGGAGGCGCTAGCAGCGGTGGAACCCGTGTATGTAGACATGAACGGGTGGGAGCAACCGCTTAGGGGTTTCAAAGAATTCGACTCAATGCCTCAGACCGCCAAGGATTTCGTTTTGCGAATCGAAGAGGAGATCGCCGTTCCGGTCCGAATTGTCGGAGTCGGTCCTGAGCGAGAAGAATGCGTACTCCGATGATGGTAGTTCGATCATGATCGATCGCTATTCGCTCCCGGAAATGGCAGCCATCTTTACCGATGAGTCGCGGCTGGGTCGATATCTGGAAATTGAATTACTTGTTACCGAGGCACAGGTTGCCATCGGTGTAGTGCCAAAGAGCGACGCGTCAGCGTGTCGAACTAGGGCACCAAAGGTCGACTCTGCCTTTGTCGCCGAAGTTGCCGAGCGCGAAAAAATAACTGCTCACGATGTCGCCGCATTCGTCGACATTGTGCAGCAGCGAATCGGTCAACCGGAAGGGTCGTGGATTCATCATGGCCTCACCAGCACGGATGTCGTGGATACAGCTTGGTGTTGGATGTTGCGTGACGCGACCGATCTCATTGGACGAGCACTTGATGAATTGATCTCCACGGTGATCAATCTTGCACGCACTCATCGATCCACCGTGATGATTGGGCGAACCCACGGAATGCACGCGGAACCGACCACATTCGGGGCCAAGGTTGCGCTGTGGGCACTTCAACTTGATCGAGATCGACAACGAATGAAGGCCGCAAAGCAAGCGATTTCTGTGTGCAAGTTGTCCGGCGCGGTCGGGACATACTCAAACGTCGATCCATCAGTTGAAGAGTTTGTGGCCAAGGCACTGGGTTTGATTGCCGTGCCGGCAACCCAAGTCGTCGCCAGGGACCGACATGCGGAATATTTGTGGGCGTGTGCGTCACTTGGGACGACGATTGAATCCATCGCAATTGAATTGCGGCACCTACAGCGCACCGAAGTAGCCGAAGTGCGCGAGGGATTCAAGAGCGGACAAAAGGGAAGTTCGGCGATGCCGCACAAGCGCAATCCGATCTCGGCAGAGACCCTTACCGGTCTTTCCAGAGTCCTTCGTGGGAACCTACAGACAGGTCTCCAAAACGTGTCGCTGTGGCACGAGCGCGACATCTCGCATTCATCGGCCGAGCGAATCATTTTGCCCGATTCGTCGTTGCTCGCATATTACGTAGTGCGTCGACTCAATGGTTTGCTCGCCGAACTCGAAGTTGATTCCGCACGAATGCAAAAGAATCTAGACTCAAGTTTGGGGGTCGTATTTTCTCAACCGGTTCTGCTCGCCCTCGTCAATTCGGGAGTGTCGCGAGACAACGCATACCGAATCGTCCAACAAGACTCTGCGACCGCGTGGGAACAACAGTTGTTATTTCGTCAAGTTCTGGAACAAGATGACCGGGTCGCGCTGTCAAAGGCCCAACTCGACAGTGCCTTTGATGTTCGTCGCTCCGTTCACCATTCTTCGAGGACAATCGACGCGCTTGATCTCATTCGCCCATGACGCTTCCCCAGCTAGGGCCAGATCGCGACGCCCTGCGAACTCATGTACTTCAGCACTCGTTGAAAACCGGTGAATTCGTACTCAAATCGGGTCGCCAAAGTTCGTGGTTTCTGGACACAAAGCAGACCGCTTGCCGACCGGAGGGAATCCTGCTCGTCGCTAATGTCGCACTTTCACTGTTTCCGAAAGAGGTGGATGCAGTGGGTGGGCTGACGATGGGTTCGGATCCGGTTGCCTTCGGACTGTGCGCCATCGCCGCAACGCGCGGACGATTGATGAGAAGTTTCAGCGTGCGGAAAGAGTCAAAGGATCACGGCGTCGTCGGTCGAATTGCGGGCGCATTGCAACCCGGTGATCGAGTTGCGATTGTCGAGGACACCGTGACTCGCGGCACCTCACTGTTCGAAGCGGTTGACGTCGTACGTCAATTTGGCGCCGAACCGATTTTCATCACTGTGATTGTCGATCGTGGTGGAACGTGCGCAGAGATGGCTTATCAGGCTGGAATACCGTATGTTCCGATGCTCACTGCACCAGACCTTGGCTACGAATTCGGCTCGTGAAGAAACTCGTTCGCCTCGCCATTTTTGTCACCCCGATTGTGTTCATTGCATCGTGCGGCTCAGACTCACCGTCGACCACGACAGATTCGACAATCACCCGTAACTCGGTTGTCGAATTCAGCGTTGTCGTAGGAGTCGATTCGGCCGCTGATCGTGTCGAGCAGATTCCGTTGGGTTCCACGGTTCGGGTGCAAATCACCAATTTCGATGCAGCCGATGAGTTTCATCTCCATGGATATGACATCGAAAGCGGTGAGGTAGCGGTGGGAGAAACCGCGACTATCGAATTTGAAGCCATTACCGCTGGTTCGTTTGAAATTGAGAGCCACGTTACTGAACAAGTGTTACTTGTTCTCCAAATTTCCTAGCGTCGTTCCGCTACAAGTTTTCGTAGAAACGCGTCAACCGATTTGGCGCTTTCACTTCGCCATAGATCAACTGGAGCAGTGCTAGAGAGTGAAGTCGCCTCGAGAGAGGCGATGACCGGGGCAAATGACTTCTGCTGACGGCGGATGAAGGAGGTGTTGGGCTTCTTCCCTTGAGTTCGCAGTTCTAATTTGAGTAACAGTTCCGTTCGCACATCGCGCAGATGATTAACCGGTGTCTCCAACCACGTGCTTCCGACATCGCGCCCAAGAGGAGTTGCATGAATCAGCCGACGGTCGGCGCCCTTGCCTGCACTGGTACCGGTGCGACGAATGCATCTCATTTCGATGAGTTTCTCAATCGATCGATAGGTGAGTGCACGACTAAGTGACCAGATACGTCCGAGCCGGGTTGAGGGTTGAAGTTGCTGCACCACAGCCCACCCGTGTTCGGCGCCATTAACTACCAAAACAAGGCATACGTAGTCGGCAAGCGACAGTTGATTCGTGTCCATCTCACCAATCTATGAGTGATTTGGAATGTAGTCAAAATATGACTACATTTCGAATTCCACGAAGATCACGAAAAGGGATGTGCGGTGAAGCGACTATTTGTTGCGATCTGTTGCGCGTTGGCGACGGTGAGTTGCTCACACTCGGAAACGAAAACTGTGACCGTATTCGCCGCATCCTCGCTGCAGGGTGCCTACTTCGAACTTGGATCCGATTTCATGCGCTCGTATCCGGAGTACAAAGTGGTCTTTTCATTCGACTCATCGACGCAGTTGGCGCATCAGATCATTGATGGCGCACCGGCCGATGTATTTGCCTCGGCGGACGCAGGCAACATGGAGCTTCTCCAACAAGGGGGAGAGTTAGCCGACACCTCAGTGGTGTTTGCGACAAACCATCTACAAATACTTGTTTCGTCTTCGGCAAGTGGCCGAATTCACTCGCTCGCCGACTTGTCGAGTCCCGATGTCGTCGTCGTGCTCGCCGCGGCAGATGTCCCGTTGGGCAAGTACACGGCCGAGGTATTGAAGGCCGCGGGAGTTACAGTTTCGCCCGCCAGTTACGAGCCGAATGCAGCAAGCGTCGTGTCTAAGGTCGTCGGTGGCGAAGCCGATGCCGGAATTGTGTACGTCTCCGATGTAGTGGGCGCCGGCTCGGCCGCGGTTGGAATTGACATACCAGCAGAAACCAACGTCGAAGTTGTGTACCCGATTGCGGTGACGCGCCATGGAGCGCTCAATTCGGGTGCCGCCCTGTGGGTGAAGTTCGTGCTTTCCGAAACTAGTCAAGAAATTCTGCACGAGTACGGTTTTGCTGCGATTGGTGGCAATTGACTAAACGTTCTCGAATTCCACTTTTGATCTGGGTGTTGGCAGGTGTTGCCTTGTCGTTGTTTTTCATCCCGCTGGTTTCGTTGATCATCCGCGCGCCATGGCGCGATTTGGACGACATACTGTCGTCCAAAGTCGTACGCGACGCGTTCAAGTTGTCGATCCTGTGTTCCGCAATTGCAACCGTGTTATGCATCGTGATTGGAATTCCATGTGCCTGGGTGCTTGCCTATTCATCGCTTCCCGGCAAGTCGACTTTTCGGGCGCTATGCACGTTGTCGATGGTGCTTCCGCCAGTGGTGAGCGGTGTTGCCCTCATTACAGCCCTTGGTCGACGGGGAGTAATCGGACAATTTCTCTTTTCGTGGTGGGGTATTCAAATTCCGTTCACAGTCGTGGCGGTCGTGATTGCGGAAACGTTTGTGGCCCTTCCCTTCCTGATCCTGACGGTGGACGCCGCTCTGCGCCAACTTGATCCAATATTCGATGAATCGGCGAGAGTTCATGGCGCAACGAGTTGGTATTCCTTCCGTCGCGTGATTTTGCCAAGCATTCGACCGGCCGTAATCGCCGGAATAGTTTTGGCTTGGGCCCGTGCGCTTGGAGAGTTCGGAGCAACAATCACATTTGCCGGGAATCTTCAAGGTCGAACTCAAACGGTTCCTTCGGCCGTGTTTCTCGCGCTCGAGCGCAATCGTGGCGAGGCGATCATGCTGAGTCTGATTCTTGTTGCGGTCTCATTGAGCGTTTTGGTTCTTCTTCGTGACCGATGGATTACCGCCGTGACCCGAGGTGGCTCATGGTGAAATTGAGCGCGCACGGCTCGACGCAAATCGGAGAGATGCGCATCGCAATCGAACTGAATGTTGGTGCCGGCGAAGTAGTCGGAGTGATCGGACCAAACGGAGCGGGTAAGACGTCTTGGTTGCGCTGCATTGCAGGGATAATCGGTCTCAATTCGGGATTGATCACGTGTGATGAGACGGTTTGGGACGATCCGGCGACGAAAAGTTGGAGGACTCCCGAACGTCGTGGAATCGGAATGGTATTCCAGCAACCAGCATTGTTCGATCACTTGAGCGTGCGCGAAAATGTTGCATTTCCGATGCGAGCTAGGGGACTGTCGTCGTCCCTCATTGAGGAAAAGGTCGAAGAACACCTTCGCCGATTTGATCTTGAACGGTATGGGGATACTCGTCCGTCACAATTGTCCGGCGGGGAGCAACAGAAGGTGGCGGTTGCCAGAGCCCTAATCGGTGAACCTAAGGTTCTACTTCTCGACGAACCGTTCGGTGGAATTGATACCGAAGCACGACAGACAATTCGCGCCGATCTGGCCGAGTTTCTATCGTCGTTCGGCGGGGCCTGTGTTCTCGTTTCTCATGACAGCCATGACGTCGACGCGTTGGCTACTTCAAGAATCGAGATTGACAGGGGCCAATTGCGCCAATCGTGAATAATGGCCAGGTGAATCTTGGCCAACTTTTGGGACTCGACGATCGCGGAAATGACATCTATGTCGGAGAGGGTCTCGAATACCCGTGGGGCGGTCTTTACGGTGGTCACATAGTTGCCCAGGCTTTGCGCGCGGCGGCGTTCACCGTCGAGGACGACATGGTCCCGCACTCAATTCGCGCTTACTTTATTCGCCGTGGCGATCATTATCAGCCCGTGCAATACGAAGTGGATCGAATACGCGATGGAAAGAGTTTCAGAACACGTCGTGTAATCGCCCAACAAGGCGATCTCGCCATTCTCAATCTCGAATCCTCGTTCCAACGAATCGAGAATTCGCTCGATGTCACGACTGTTGAACTTCAACGGGATCTGCCAGACCCTGAAACTATCGAAGAATCGTCATGGAGCACGTTTCTCGAGCGTCGAACTGTTGACAGCGATGTGCTTGCCCGTCAACACCGCGACGGATCGGGTCGAATCGGAGCGTGGATGCGAGTAAAGGAGTCACTCGGCGAAGACGAAATTCTCAATCGATGTGCTCTTGCCTATCTTTCGGATGACCTACCGACTGAATGTGTGATTGACGCCGTTCCGGCGTTACAACAGGCGGTGGATGAGGGACGCTGGTTCGGCGCGAGTCTCGATCACACGGTGTGGTTTCACCGTCCGGTACGCGCTCACCTTTGGCATTTCTACGAAATGACCTGTCACACATTTGTTGGTGGTCGCGGATTGACCTTCGGGTATGTGTTTGATCAGAGCGGAGTCCATGTGGCGACCGTGGCTCAAGAGGTGCTAATTCGAGTAACGCCAAGCGCAACCAAATAATTGGTGGTCGGGACCGGCGTCGATCCGGTGACCCTGCGCTTTTCAGGCGCATGC
>JBDTPW010000126.1:0-10443 GCA_039932495.1 Ilumatobacteraceae bacterium | reverse complement strand
CCAGAACCTTGTGTGTATGTCCGTCGTCGAATAGCGAGATCATCTTTCCCGTTTTCGGTAGTGCGACCCCATCAACTTCGACCGATGAAACTCCCCGACAGACGTGGTGCGGATTTTCCACAACGATTTCATAAGTCGTCGTGTGATATTGGTAACTGATTTCAAACCTTGGCCAGGCACGTGGAATACACGGATCAAGTTCAAGTTCCGTTCCGCGCAATCGAAACCCGAGAATAGATTCCACTCCGGCCTGATACATCCAGCCGGCCGAACCGGTGTACCACGTCCATCCACCTCGACCGACATGTGGTGGTTCCGTGTACACGTCGGCCGACATAACGTACGGCTCAACCTTGTACCGCTGGACGCCGGCCGGAGAACTGGAGTGATTGATCGGATTTAGGACCGAAAATAATTCGCTTGCTTTGTCGCCGTCACCGAGAGCAGCGAAGGCGATCACCGACCAGGCGGCCGCATGGGTGTATTGACCGCCGTTTTCTCGAATTCCAGGTAAATAACCTTTCACGTAGCCAGGATCGGACTTGGATTTGTCGAAAGGTGGAGTAAACAACGGCAAGGTTCCGTCCGCGCGTCTAATCAAGTATTCATCGACGGCGGCCATTGCTTGTCGTGCTCGCTCAGGATTCCCTGCGCCAGAGATCACGCTCCACGATTGAGCGATTGAATCTATTCGACATTCGCTATTGGAAGCAGAACCAAGTGGAGTGCCGTCATCAAAAAACGCACGGCGATACCAGTGGCCATCCCAACCATCCGACTCGAGGGCAACTTCGAGCACGTTTAAGTGTGAGCGCCATCGCTGCGCGACCTCGTATTCTCCGCGAGCCGTTGCAATCGGATCGAACTTGGCCAACACCGTGTGCAAAAACCATCCAAGCCACACACTTTCGCCAAGACCTTCATGACCAACCCGATTCATGCTGTCGTTCCAATCGCCTGAACCAATTAACGGCAGGTTGTGTACGCCAACCGCGAGGCTGCGATCGATCGCCGCGACGCAGTGGTCAAAAATGCTCCCCGAATGCGCCGATCGTTCCGGTTGGAAGTACGCATCCATTTGTCCCGGTGCCAAGACTTGACCGTCGAGGTAAGACACTTTTTCGTCAAGGATTTTCGCGTCGCCGGTGACTGTGATGTAGCGGTCAACAACAAATGGCAACCACAACAGATCATCAGAGATCCTTGTTCGAACACCTCGATCGGATGGTGGGTGCCACCAATGTTGCACGTCTCCGTCTACAAACTGGTGGGCTGCCGCTTTGAGAATCTGTTCTCTGGCAATCTCTGGTCTGGCGGTCAACAGGGCGATGACGTCTTGCAACTGGTCGCGAAATCCGTACGCGCCTCCTGCCTGATAAAACGCCGAGCGCGCCCACATTCGACACGACAGCGTTTGATACACAAGCCAGCGATTGAGCAAAATGTCCATCGCCCGATCTGGGGTACGAACCTGAATTGTTCCAAGCGTGTCTGCCCAGTGCTTCGTCACGCTGCGAAGTCGTGCACGTAAATCACCTACTCGGCCCCGACCAATCAGTTCGACCGCCTCTTTCGAATTGGCCGCCTCGCCAAGCAAAATCAGAACTTCGGTTCGTGCACCGCTGGCTAGAACGAAACTGGTTTGGAGTGCCGCACACGGATCCATACCTGCGCCGGCGCTTTCATGAAGTTCGTGGCTTAGTTTCAGTCCAACCGGATTGTCCGGTGCACCGTTGCGACCAAGAAATTCCGTTCGATCCGCCGTCCACGTAGTCGCTCGACCGCCAAGGTCCAGAAATGCGACGCGACCACCAAACTCGGTATTCCATGGATTGCGTACCAAGATTGCCTTTAATTCGGAATCGAATTCCGTCACTATGTGCGGCGAACTGCCTCCGCGCGATGTGCCGAGCACCCATTCGGCGTAGGCGGTTACGGACAATTTTCTAGATCGTCCGGATCGATTCTCTATTGACAACACCGACACTTTTAACGGGTCATCGAGAGTGACGAATTGAATCAAGTTGAGTTGGATTTCGTCGTGGAGATGTTCAAATTGGCTGTAGCCGGAACCGTGATAGGCGACGTATGTGGATTGATCGATGCGGATCGGCTGGACCGTCGGACTCCAAAGTTCGCCGCTGTCGTCATCGCGAACATAGATCGCTTCGCCGACCGGGTCGCTGACGGGATCGTTGGACCAAGGGGTTAGTTGATTTTCTCGGCTATTGCCAGACCACGTATACCCAGATCCAGACTCCGAGACTTGGAAACCGAATGACTGGTTGGCGATCACATTCAACCATGGCGCCGGTGTGGATTGTCCTGGGCCGAGAACCGTCATATATTCGCGTCCGTCGTCGGTAAAGCCACCCAGTCCGTTGGGGAATTCCATATCCGGAAGCGGCGACGTTGCATCTGGTTTAGTCGTCGCCACCCTGCTCACTGATTTTCGCGGAGCGACAAGTGCGGGGCGTTCAAGACGGATGACCTGATCGGCAAGGCTCCCCCGTCGACTAAGCAAGACTGCGCGGGCCGCCGTCTGAAGAAGGACGCGTTCGTCATCGGAAAGTCGATCGCCGCGCAAAACATACACACCGCCTCGGCCGGGGTGGCTGGCGTGGACCAGTGTCGACTGACTGATTCGCACCAGTGCTTCCAAAGTTTCATGAAAGTTTTGGGCATAGGTGGCGCCCTGTTCGTTGATGATGACGAGATCAACGTCAATAAGTTTGAGGCGCCAATACTCGTGAGCGCGAAGTAACTGTCGAACAATGTCGACGTCTTCGGATTTGTCTATGCGCACGAGCACGATTGGCATGTCCCCTGAAATGCCATACGGCCATAGGCCGGATGCACCTGCCCGATTGCGCGCCAGCAGTTCCACCGGTGGACGAAGCGACGGGTCGGAAAAGAGAATACGATTCGCCAAACGCTGAAAGAGGTGCGCCTCGTCGGACTCGACCCCCAAGTGGTGAAGTTGCACTTGGGCCTGCGTCCAGGCCAGTATCGAAGCTCGCTCGAACGTGGCCGGTTCACGATACTTGTCGGCCAAATCCAAGACCAGTTCGCGCGACTCTGCAACGACAGTGGAGAATATGACGTGCACCGTTGCACCGGGCGCGACATTGACCGTGCAGCGAAGGCTGAAAATCGGATCGAGGACCGCTCCGACGGTGTTCGAAAGCGGGTGCCCGTCGATGATTGAAACCGCCGAGCGAATCGACCGACCACGACCAATGAATCGAGATCGATCCGTTTCATATTGAATCGTTCCGCCAACATCCCCTTCCACCGCTGCGACATGGGCGGCCCAGATCGGAAGGTCCTCACTCGATCTGAGTCGACGAGTAGCGAGTAGCGCACCAATGTCGTGGGCGAACTCGGTTTGCACAAAAAGGTTTTGGAATGCCGGATGGGCAACATCGGCTGCCTGTGGAGCAAGAGCGATTTCGGCATATGAAGTCAATTCAATTTGGTGTTCCTGCGAACCAAAATTGGTCAACGAAACGCGACGGATCTCTGCGTCGTGCTCCGCAGAAACGACAATTGTCAACTTTGTCGCAATCGAACCGTCGCGACGAGAAAATTCGGCGCGGTCTTCCGAATATGTGACCGCATAACTGAGCGCTTCTGCCCCGCTTGGCTGGTGGCCTGCCGACCAGATTGCCCCGGTGCCGACGTCTCGCAGGAAGAGATAATTGCCCCACGAATCGCGGGTGACATCTTCGCGCCAACGAGTCACTGCAATATCGCGCCAGCGACTGTAACCAGAACCTGCGGCAGTCACCATCACCGCGTATCGCCCGTTCGACAAAACATGGGTACGCGGGATTGCATCGTGAGGCGAATTGAATGTGCGAAGTATTGGTGATACGAGATCGCGCACGTCGGCAGTACTCTTCACCTCTTCAGCGCGCGGGCGTGCCACGAGAACATTTCGCGGCATTCGCTCCTGAAGGAGCAGCTCAGTTGCTTCGATAATCGGATCGGAATGAAAACGCTCGACCATAATGCCGTCATGAAGGACATTGCCGAGCGCAACAAGCACCATCCCCTGGTGATGGGACATGTAACTCTTCACGATCGCAACGGACGCGCCCTCGGGAAGTCTTCGCGGTGTGTAATCGAGCGCCTCCCGAAATCCGTACCGCCCAACGGCGCCGGCCTTGCTCAACCGAGCAAAGTTGCGGATCGCGGCTTCCGGCTGAATCATTGCCGCCAGCGCCGTCGAATACGGAGATACGACAACATCTTCGCTGAGCCCACGCTTGAGGCCGAGGCCCGGAACTCCAAAACCCGAGTACTGATACTTCTGGGCAAGATCACGTGCGTTGTAACCGGATTCGGAAATACCCCACGGCACGCCGAGTTCGTCCGCGTACCGTACCTGTTGGTCTACGACGAGGCGATACGTGTAGTCGAGCAAACTTTGACTCGGTGCGCGCATCACGAGCGCAGGCATCAGATACTCAAACATCGAACCGGACCACGAGATCAACGCAGAACCGCGACCGATCGGTGTGAGTGCCCGGCCGAGCCGGAACCAATGGTCTGGGGCAACTTCACCTTTGGCGATCGCAAGGAAACTAGCTAGGCGAGCTTCGGAGGCAAGGAGATCGTAGTAACTCGGATCCAACGAACCATCTGAAATTCGATATCCGATCGATAACAGGTTGCGAATCGGATCGAACAGAAAACTGAAATCCATTTCTCTAAACAGTTGTTGAGCCTGATCGGCAATCGATTGAAGTCGACGAACGAGCGACATTGCCGCGACGGATCCATCATCCTGCTCGTCGGTCGATTCACACAGGTCCGCCAGCGACTGGAATGAAATTTTTTCTGCGATTGGTTGAAGCAATTCAAGATCGCGAACATGGCTATGCACGGAGTGTCGAAGTGCCTCTGTCCATATGGTCAAATCGCTTGTCGGTCCTTCGCTGCTTTGGGCATCGAGTGGGGCTGTTTGCTTTGCAAGTGATTCCGTATATTCGCTGAGTTCGCCGAGCCGAACACTCCACATATATGGCGTTGTCGCAGGGACGAAACCTGGAATGGCCAACAATGGAACGGGGCCGGCAGCAGTTCGTGCCAACTCGATGCTGTCCGTGATACCGGCTAGTGCAGCCGCAATTGGCAGCGACTCATCGATCAGCAGACGACACGCGTTGGAAACCGCGATCAAGTGACCCGCGAGATTGCCGCTATCCACCGACGACACATAGGAAGGTTCCAGACGGCGCAGGTCTCGAGTGTCGTACCAGTTATATAGGTGTCCGCGGAACCGATCGAGGCGTCCAATTGTGTCCAGCGTCGCTTCGAGACGCTCAACCATCTCAATCGTGCCGATCCAACCGAAGTCTCGAGCAGCGACCGTTGCCAGCAAATACATTCCAATATTCGTCGGAGATGTCCGGTGATCGACGATGGGTTCGGGATCGTCTTGGAAATTATCTGGAGGCAGCCAATTGTCCTCGGCTCCCACGAAAGTCTCGAAATACAGCCAGGTTCGTCGGGCGGTTTGCCGAAGTGTCTCCACGTCGGCGTCTGACAGTTGCCCCGATGTTGCGTGTTGCGGCGGCAGACTTACCACTTCCGCAACCAGTGGAGAAAGAATCCACAAAACAATGAACGGAAGTGCAATCAACAATGCATCTGGCTTGACCACCAAAACTGCCACGAATGTCGCCACTGCGATGATTACCGCCCCCGCCATTCGTCGATAAAACCCGATTAGCCCCCGACCGACGCGGGCATTTGCCTGTGCTGTCGTCGTCCATTCGAGAAGATGTCGCCTGGTGACATACACGCGGGCCAAAGTCCTGAAGATTGCATCCACCATGAGCCATGCCTGGTGGGCCAGGAACGAAACACCAAGACCCACTTGCAGTACTGCGGAACCAACATCCTTGCCAACAGCTCGAAAATAATTACGTTTAGAAATCCCATACTTTCGCGGCATTTTGAATGTCAAGACGGGAAGCGCTGCCGGAATAATCACGGAAGCCAAAACGAGAACAGTCCAGGGTCGGGCCGAGACGGACGAAATGGTCCACGCCGCGATGAGCGTCGCTAGAGCGAACGGCGCGGAAACGGTTCGCCGCAGGTTGTCGATCATTTTCCAACGACCAATTCCGGGAATCGAATTCCATGTTCGCCGACCGGTGGCATCGCGGGCTCGTCCAAGTATCCATGGCAAGAGTTGCCAGTCACCCCTCGCCCACCGATGTTGGCGTGATGCCGAAACTAAATAATTCGACGGGAATTCGTCAAAGAGTTCGATATCTGTCACTAGTCCTGCTCGAGCGAAGACTCCCTCGAACAAATCGTGACTCAACAGGGTGTTGTCGGGTACGCGGTTTGTTAGTGCGGCGTCAAATGCGCTGAGATCGTAAATTCCTTTGCCGGTGAAACTTCCTTCTTGAAACAGGTCTTGGTACACATCGGATACTGCCGATGCATACGGATCGAGACCCGCCGATCCAGAAAAAATCCGTTGATAGATCGAACTCCCATGTTCGGCCGGCAGCGTCGGAGTAATGCGTGGCTGAAGCACTCCGTAACCCTTCGTCACTCGCCCAGTCGAGGGATCGAGGACCGGTTGGTTCAGTGGGTGGGCAAGCGTCCCGACAAGCCGACCAACCGCGCCACGTGGTAGTCGAGTGTCTGCATCGAGCGTGACCACATATCGCACATTTGATGGAGGTTTCGAAGATGGCCAGCCGGGATCAAGAATGCCGGTTGCAGTCGAACCGAGAAGCAAAGCATTGAGTTCGAAAAGTTTGCCGCGTTTGCGCTCCCAACCCATCCAGCAACCCTCGGCTTCGTTCCACTGTCGCTTGCGATGAAACAATAAAAACCGAGCATGGCCATCGAATGTTGGTCCATAGCGTTCGTTAAGTTGGTCGATCGCGGTTGCCGCAGCTGCGAGTAATTCGTCATCGCCAGTCACATACTCGCTCGGTGCATCGAGCCAGTCTGATAGCAACGCAAACCGAAGATCACCATCGCGATTTCCCAAGTAGTGGATTTCGAGTCCACCGACTAGAGATTGGATGTCATCTTCGTTTGTCAGAAGAATCGGTACGACGACGATCGTTCGCAGGTGCGATGGCACCCCACCTTCCATTTCCAGACGAGGCAACGTTCGTGGGCCAAGTACGCGAGTAATCATCCGATTCGTCAGGGCCATCGCCAAGTCGGCGGCCGGAACGAGCGCCAAGACTGCGACGATCACTATTCCCCAACCGGTGGCGATGGGATTACGGAGAAGTAGAAACGGAATGACAAGGATGACCGCGGTAACAAATGCGAATGTTCCTAGGTATCCACTCGCGGGAAATCTCACATATGCGCGCCGCAATCTGTCGGCGAGTGGCACTCGAACCTTTAACTCCTTCTCGAACGCTTGGCGGCCGTCCGAGACCAGGTAAAAGCCTGGATCGGCTAGCCGAGACACCATTGAGGGATCAGTATTCGGAGAACCCGACGCTGCTTCGCCTTTTTCTGATGCCCGCTTGGCAACTTCGATCTCGGTCAAGCCCGAACCAACGGCCAACTCTTCAACCGCATGTCGGTAGCGATCGCGCGTGGCGAAATCCATTTCACCGAAAGCACTTCGCCCGCCGAGAACTGTGTCCACAAGACTCACGCCCTCGACGAACTGAGCCCAGTCGAACCACGAAATCAGTCGCATACTCGTGATGATGTTGCGAACGGTGACGTTCATCGTCGCCTGGCTTTGGTGATCGAGGCGAACCATCTCGTCCGCCGGAGTCCCCTCGGCGACAAGAAATTCCTCTAGCCAGCGCAGGGCCGGGAAGTCGGAAGAGTCTTGATCGCGCAGCCGCTGGAACAGTTGAACGCGGGCAGCGACGGGGAAGCTCGACGGCGAGAGTCGCCTAAGGGAAAGCAACGCGACCTCTGGGCTGTTGATTCCAAAGCCAAGTAATCCGTCGGCGATTTCGTCTGCCATCTGGCGCGCGGTTCGACGCCGAACAATTTCTTCGGCCGAGCGCCGAAGGTTGTCGACAAGAAGAACGCGCAGGCTGATCGCGATCGCCCACAACTCGCCATTGTTCAATGGTTCGACCTTCTGATATGCGACAACCATGCGTCTCAGGCTCTCCGGATCGACGCGACTGTCGGTATGTGCAATGTACGCCCATGCCAAACCCATGATCCTCGGGTACCCGGCCAAGTGGCCTTCTGCCAATTTGGGTAGTTTGCGGTAATAGTCGCGTGGCAAGTCGTCGCGGATTTCGCGAAGTTGTTCGTCGACAATCGGGAAGTTGTCAACGAGCCACTCCGCCGCAGGCGTAATCCAGCGCTCATCCTTTATCGCTACGGCAAGAACCCGATATGCCTCCAGTAAGACACGCCCGTTTTCAGCCACACGGGGCAAGATGTTGTTTCCGCGCTGTGGCTTGGTTGTTATTTTCTGAGCCTCGGCCAACGTTTGGGCATGTTGCTCCAGCCGTTCGACGCTGAAAATCTCTGAGAGAATCGGCTGTTCAAGTTCCGAACGTTCCCAGTTCGGACGACTGCGAACTGGACTATTTCGAAAGTATTGGGTCGATTTCATCGCCCGGAACACCGTGGCGGGGGCACGACATTCAGATTATCCCATTTGAATCTGATACTGTTTTTCAAACACGGGGGTAATCATGAGTACGAGTGGATATTCTGCGACGTTCGCTAATCACAAGGCTGGTCTTATAGGCGAGCTAACGGCAAATCGGACAACGCGCCCATCAATAACTGTCGGCAGCGCATTTCATGCCGCTGGAGGCGTCCTACTTGGCGTTGCCATTGCCCTCTTCGCATCTGACGTGTTTTCCAATGACACGGGGATCAACGTGGCCGGTGGGTTCATATTCCTCGCGATTGCCTTAGCGGCAATCTGGTTCGTCGCCCTTAGTCAGCGTTCGCTGATTGTGTGGGCCACTGGAGCAATACAAGTTCTTGTTCCATTTACTGTGCTGTGGCTGATGTACAGCCGAGTTACCGAATTAAAATTTGGGTGGCCGCTCATACTTAGCGCGTTGATCTTGGCGATCTTGTGGTATCTGCCAGGCTTTAGAGCCAGACCCTCACTGTTGGCCGCTGTCGTGTTGTGGACCACGCTTGGAATTGCTGTACTCATTGCGCAGTCGAAAATTCAGGATCTGTTAAGCGGTTTAGGAATTGGAAATCTCCCTGAGGTAGCGAGTGACACTGGGGTCATCCTGATGTTCTTGGGTGTTGTTTGGCTCGTTGTCGGGTGGAGGTTCGACCGAGCTAAGTGGCCCAATCTCGCCACACCATTTATTGCTGTCGGAATTTTTGCACTAATAGTTGGCACGTTTGGCTACCTGAGCCGTGGCGACCTAGGCGATGTCTGGTCGGCCATTTTGGTGGTTGTGCTTAGTCTGGCCGTCATCACAGTTGGCACCGGCGCCAAGCGTCGGGCAACCACATGGATCGCCACTTTCTTCCTCGCGGTTGGTCTTATCAATCTTGTCGAATCAATTCTCAGCGATACCTCGAGTGTCAAGACGAGTGCAATTTTCTTGGCAATTGTCGCCGCTTTGCTTGCCGTCCTCGGCAAGAGATCGAGACAAACTTACGAGTCTTAGTACTCGAGGTGAGCAGGCCTAAAGATTTAGAGATCGTCAATTGCGAAGGCAATTGCCGTTGCCATTTCTAATGCGCCGGTGTTTCCAATGTGGATTTCGTCGGTCGCAAACCAGGAATCATGCCCAGTACTAATTTTATTCCAGTCGAGTAAGCGAAGATTGGCAATCGAACGAGCGAAGTAACGCAATTGCAAGTTATATGAAATGGACTTTGACTTGACGACTCCTTCCTCGCGATAAGTCAACCACAGAACAACGACGCCCTGACGAATGGCCTCATTGCAGATCGCCTCCACTGCTCGGGCAAATGAACTGTCGTTCGAATCGTTGTAGCCCGAAGCGACAACGACAACTTTTGAATACATGCCTCTATTTGCCTTCAGCAATTTCAATGAACTCGCCTTGGAACTCTTGGTGCAGCCGAAGCTCATTAGCCGCTGACAACCAACGGCATTGAAAATATACGGGTGCTTGCGCCCAAGAAGTTTTAAACCGGCGGAATTACTTGCCATCCTCGCCATAACGGAGTCACCGACCAACAAGACTTCCTTGCCAGACGATGCAGTGTTCGGCGCGGGAACACTGGCCGATTGAAAACCGATTGAAGCCAGAAACACCAGCACTGCAAGAATTTGTCCCATACCGACGTCCTCGTATTGATCATGAATTGGTCAATAGATATATCCCTATTCATGCGGTTTGAGACTTAGAAAATCAGTATTTCAGGCCTGATTTGTCCAGTCGAACTCGTAGAAGATCCAGTTGCTGTCCTTGAAACTGAGATGAATACCTTCGGCCTCAACATCGAAACTTCCTTGACCAC
>JBDTPW010000125.1:0-12259 GCA_039932495.1 Ilumatobacteraceae bacterium | reverse complement strand
GAATCGCTCACTGAGGTATGCCGAAGGTATGACCGGCGTATGTTCGACCGTGCCGGCCCCCGCGATCCGAGCTCGACGAATGTCTTCCAAGGTGATCTCGACCGCGTCGTTGTTCTTCGTCATACTCCGTCTACGGTATCTCTATGCGCGCTCTACTCATCGCCAACACAGGGGATGCCGATGCCGGTTATGTCGGCTCTCGTCTTGCCGACTTCGATTTTGAATTCCGACATTTGCCACGCGAGTATCCGGCACAATGGCCAACTCTGGACGGCATTGACCTCGTTCTACTTTTGGGTTCGGAATGGTCGGTGTACTGGGGCGACATGTCCAAAAGCGTTGAGGCCGAGAGTGAACTCATTCGCGAGACTCATCGCCGAGGAATTCCACTCTTCGGGATTTGCTACGGCGCACAGATTATGGCCTCGGCGCTTGGCGGTAGTGCAGAACGGGCCAAGAAATGCGAGATCGGATGGCACGAAGTGGTGACCACGCCGACATATGCGTTGCTTGGCGGATTGTGGTTGCAATGGCATTGCGACACATTTACTCCACCGCCTGGAGCAGAAGTTTTGGCGCTTAGCGACGCCGGACCTCAGGCGCTTCGAATTGGCAGGAGTTTTGCAACTCAGTACCATCCCGAGGCAAACGAAGCGATTATTACGCGATGGATGAGTGGAACCGGTGCGGCCGAACTCGCCGCCCAAGGGATAATGCCATCAACCCTGATGGAACAGACTCGTCACGAAGTTGTTCGAAGCGGACCCGCGGCGGCAAAGGTCGTGGACTGGTTCTTGCACAATGTCGCAAACACTCCAATGTCAAAGGTGGAAGGTTCTTCACGCCCCAAGCCCAAGTAGTAGTTTTGATCGCTGATGTCCCCCTTTCTTCGGTCGTTTCTCACGGTGGCATGGTTTGGAATGGCCGCCGTTCTGGTCGCCGGGCTTTTGCTCTGGATTTCGTCCCTATTACGTCCCGCAAAGCCGTCCCGCGAGAAATTACTGACATATGAAAGCGGTGTTGACCCGGTAGGAGAAGGCTGGTCGCAGAGCCAGATTCGCTATTACATATTTGCCTTACTGTTTGTCATTTTTGACGTGGAAACTGTCTTCATCTTTCCCTGGGCGACACAACTGGAGCGCTACGGGGCTTTTGGGTTGGTGGAAATGGGAATCTTCGTGATTGTCTTGCTCTTGGGCCTCGTCTATGCGTGGCGCAAGAGAGTATTGCGATGGGTGTAGCCAAATGGGACTCGTAGATCGCGATCGATTGCCCAAACCCCTTGCCACGCTTTTCAATCTTGGACGAACGTACAGCCTGTGGGTGTATCAGTGGGGACTGGCTTGTTGTGCAATCGAAATGGGTGCCGCATTTGGTTCACCGCGATACGACGTTATGCGCCTCGGCGTCATTCCACTGCCTGCAAGCCCGCGACAAGCCGACCTCGTTGTGATTTCCGGAACCGTCACGGACAAAATGGCACCGGCGATCAAGCGACTGTACGAACAAATGCCAGAGCCAAAGTACGTCATCTCGATGGGCAGTTGTGCAAACTGCGGCGGTCCGTATTGGGATAGCTACTCGGTGACCAAAGGTGTCGATCAAATAATTCCGGTCGATGTGTACGTGCCGGGTTGTCCACCAAGACCCGAGGCATTGTTGGAAGGCATCGTCCTGTTGCAACAGCGGATCAAGAACGAAAATATGGGGGCGCGATGGCGAGGCGAGGGTACAAAGTCAATGAATACTTCATTGATTGCGTCGGCCGAGGCGGAGAGACGGGGTGAGCCAGTTGTCGTCAACCACTGATACGACCCCGCCAGTAATCGTGGACGAGATACGCCAAAAGTTGGCCGCCAGTATTCGGACCACCCTTGGGGATGCGGTGCTCGATGTATTTATTAAACCTGGCGACGACATTTGGGTGCGTGTGCGCACAGAGTCGTGGAGAGATGCTGTTCAAAAATTGAGAGACGCGCTTGGATTCGAATATTTTTGCTTCCTCTCGGCAATCGACTGGATGCCGTCGCCGTACGGACGTGGCGAAGACGATCCGACCGAGCCTCCACCCGAGCGTGATACCACGATCAGATCTGGCTACGCCGGTGGCGAAACACGGATGCAGGTATTTGTCCGGCTAGTCAATTTTGCAAGTCGAATCGGCGTGACAGTAAAGGTGGACGTTGCGGATGAGATGCCGTCCATCGCGTCAATTGCCGATGTATTTGGCGGCGCCAATTGGCACGAGCGCGAAACTCATGAAATGTTTGGCATCGATTTTGTCGGACATCCCGATCTGCGCAATATCTACCTTCCCATCGATTTCGAAGGTCATCCGTTGCGCAAGGATTTCCCTCTACTGGCCAGAATGGTCAAGCCGTGGCCAGGCATTGTTGACGTCGAACCATTGCCGGGCGGCGACGTCGGCGAGGACGAGGCGAGCGCATGACGTTAACCAGTGATCGTCTCGGTGATCGGCAGAAACTTTCATACATTGCAGGCCAGGCCGCAGATGCGCGATTGAACCTAGAGCTCGAGACCGAAGGCATGACGCTGAACATCGGTCCACAACATCCCGCAACGCACGGCACACTCCGAATTGTCGCCAGACTCGATGGCGAGCAGGTCGTGTGGGCCGAACCGTCGTGCGGCTACATGCATCGCGGCTACGAAAAACTCACTGAGGTGCGTACCTATCCGCAGGTAACGACGCTCGTCAATCGCATCGATTGGCTTGGCAGTTTTGCCAACGAGGTGCCATTCATTTTGGCCGCTGAAAAGCTCATGGGCGTCGAGGCTCCTTCTCGGGCGCAGTGGATTCGAACCATATTGTTCGAGTTGTCGCGCATCGCCAACGTGTCATTGTTTTTGGGCGACCTCGGTGTCCAACTCGGTGCGATCACTCCGGTGTTTCTGGCCTTCCGCGATCGTGAGTACGTTCTGAACCTCATCGAGTCTGCAACCGGTGGTCGGTTCCACCCAAACTTTGACCGAATTGGCGGACTGAAAGACGATCTGCCTGCCGGTTTTATCGATGAGACCAAGGCAGTGATGAAGAAATTGCGAAACTTTTGCGACGAAATCGAAAGATTGCTATTTGGCAACGAGATTTTCCAGTCACGTACTCGAGGCATCGGAATTATTCCTCGCGGTATTGCGCTGCAATACGGATTATCCGGTCCAAACCTGCGCGCCAGCGGTGTGGATTGGGATCTGCGTCGCGACCAGGACATCGCCATGGCCTGGAACAAAGTCAATTTCAAGGTGTGGACGCACCCAGACGGCGACAGTTTCGCTCGGTGCTGGATTCGATTGCAAGAGACACGCGAGGCAACTCTCATTGTCGACCAACTATTGGACGGACTTCCAAGTGGTCCGGTGATGGCCAAGGTGCCAAAAATCATCAAGGTGCCGGAGGGCGAGGCGTGGGTGTCAACGGAGAATCCGCTTGGCGAAATGGGTTACTACGTCGTGTCACGAGGTGATCTTGGCCCATTCCGGGTGAAGATTCGCTCAGCCAGTTTCAACAATATTTCGATCACCCCATGGTTGCTGCGCGGTGTGTACGTTCCAGACATCATCACGATCCTTGCTTCGTTGTATTTCATACTTGGGGACATCGACCGCTGATGAATTCGATTTTTGCCATCGTCATCCCGTACTGGGGTCAGTCGTTACTGCGAGTTCTTGGCGGTCTAGTCGCTGTGTTGTTACCCGCTGGAACCATCGTTTACTTGTTTTTGTTCAAGATGATGTCGTTCATGCAAAGTCGCCTCGGCCCAATGGAGGCCGGTCCGTATGGCTCGCTGCAATTGGTTGCCGAAGTAGGCAAATGGATGCAAAAGGAAGACATCGTTCCGCAACGTGCCGACAAGCTCATTTTCAAGATCGCACCTGTAGTTGTTCTTGTGAGCACTTTCCTGCTCGTCGTCGTAGTTCCCTTTGGCCCGGACGCCTATTTCACCAATTTCGAAACGGGCGTGTTCTATGCCCTTGCAGTTTCCTCTATTTCGGTGCTTGGAATTTTGATGGCGGGGTGGGCGAGCGCAAATAAGTATTCGCTACTCGGTGGCCTCCGGGCCGCCGGCCAACTCATCGCCTACGAGTTGCCGATGGTGCTGGCGGTGATGGGCGTCGTGATCCAAGCGGGCACGATGAACATGCAACAGATCGTCGTGGCTCAAAACTCCGATTCGATCTTCGGGTTTGACGGCCTGGGCAATCCGTACATATTGACTCAGATGATCGGATTCATTGTGTTCATGATCTCGATTCAGGCCGAACTCACCCAGGCACCATTCGACATGCCCATCGCCGAGTCTGAACTTGTCTCCGGCTACATGACCGAGTACTCGGGTTTTCGCTTTCTTATTTTCTTCATCGGCGAGTTCGCTACCGCCGGAGTATTTGCCATGATCGCTTCCGTGTTGTTCCTTGGCGGATGGGGAGTTCCCTTCGCTTGGTTTGGATGGAATTCGGTGAATGATGTTGCCGATTGGATGAATTTGGTCGGGCCGATCATCTTGATCTCCAAAATGATGCTCGTGGTTTTCATCATCATGTGGATCAGATTTAGCTATCCGCGGTTTCGTGAGGATCAATTACAACGCTTTGCTTGGAAGATCCTCATCCCCGTTTCTCTGGCCAACATCATGGTCACTGCAGTCTTAAAGGTGGCGCTCTAATGGCAAAGATTCCAGGTCTTGTTAAAGGTCTCGGTGTCACATTTGGAACGATGATGCGAACCATTACCAAGGGTGCCAACACCGTGCAGTACCCGCACGAAAAGGAAATCCCCCCAATTCGTTCGCGTGGCGTGATTGCCCTCCATCAAGACAATTGCACGTCGTGCATGCTGTGCTCACGCTCGTGCCCTGACTGGTGTATCTATATCGAAGCGCACAAGGATCTTGCACCTCCTCGTCGGGAGGGCGGGAAGGTTCGCACGGTCAACAAACTCGACCGATTCGACATCGATTACGCGCTATGCATGTACTGCGGAATCTGCGTCGAGGTCTGTCCATTTGACGCATTGTTCTGGAGCCCTGAGTACGAGTACTCGGAACCAAACATTGCCGACCTGCTTCATGACAAGACGAAATTGAGTGAGTGGATGGAAACCGTTCCGGAAGCGCCAGCCTTGGAAGCCGGCGCCGATAAGAAGAAGAAGTAGGCGGAGCAATCCATGGTGGCGCAAAACATTGGATTCGGAATCATCGCCGTGATGATGGTCATCGGTGCGCTGCGAGTGGTGACCACCGACAATGTCGTTCACGCGGCGCTGTGGCTGGTGGTAGTCCTGGCCGGAGTAGCCGCTCAGTATCTGTTACTTGCGGCCGAGTTCGTCGCCATCACGCAGGTACTCGTGTACATCGGCGCTGTCATGGTCCTGTTTTTGTTCGGCACGATGCTCACGCGTTCGCGAATTGGCCGCCAAGGGGGGCTCAACAACACGTATTGGAAATTGGGCATCCCAGTTGCCCTAATCGTGTTCGCGGCAATGGTGCTTGCGCTTGCCGACTCCTTTGGAACGGAAAAAATGCCAAACGATGCACAGGTCGTCTCCACCCAGCAGGTGTCTGATCAAATTTTTGGGCCGTACCTGATCCCGTTCTGGGCTCTTTCGTTTGTTCTATTGGCAGCCGTCATCGGCGCAATTGTTTTGGCCCGAAAGGATTAATTGACGGCATGCTTGTCAATCAATTTCTGTTCCTCGCCGCGATTATTTTCTGCATTGGCGTGTATGGCGTAGTTGCCCGCAAGAACGCGGTCCTTGTCTTAATGTCAATTGAGCTCATCTTGAACTCGGTGAATCTCAATTTGGTTGCCTTCTCCATGCGCAATGGAAGCGTGGACGGTCAGACATTTGCCCTATACGTCATTGCCATTGCCGCCGCGGAAGTTGGCGTAGGTCTTGGATTGGTTTTGCTTGTCTATCGCAATCGGCGGAGCATTTCGCTCGATGATCTCTCCGAGATGAAGGGCTGATCGGTTCGATGTTCGCTGCATCCGAAGTAGCCCACTCGCTCTCCGCAGGCTGGTTTATCGAGCACGCATGGCTTGTTCCTCTTGTTCCTGCAATCGCATTTGCTCTCATCATTCTCGTTGGAAAACGATTGCCGATGAAGGGAAGCGAGATCGGAATCATTTCGATGATTACGAGTCTGGTGATTGCGTCAGGTGCCGGATACCAGTGGATTCAACGAGTGCACAGCGGAGGAAAGGAAACCTTTATCGCTCCCGTCGTGCACACGTGGTCGTGGTGGCAAAGCGCGGGACACACGTTCACCATTGGTCAGTCCATCGACGGCCTATCGATCATCGTCCTCGTCGTCGTGGCCTTCATCTCCACATTGGTGCAGATCTACTCGCTCGAGTATTTGCGCGGCGATCGTCGCTACACGCATTTCTTTGCCGCGCTCACCCTATTTTCCGCAGGAATGATGGCCATGGTCATTGCCGAAGACATGCTGTTTTTGCTACTCGGCTGGGAGATCATGGGCCTGTGCTCGTTCATCCTGATTGGCCATTGGTGGGAGGACGACGCCAATAGTCGAGCGGCACTTAAGGCATTCTTTACCGTCCGAGTTGGAGATGTCGGCCTACTTGTCGGCATTGCCATTCTCTATTTCTCCGCCAATGAATGGACGATGAAAAATCTCGGCGTTTCCGGATTCTCTATTCGCGGCATTAGCGCATGGGCGCTGTCTGGAGAGCCGAACAGTGCGGCCATACTCGCAGCTGCGATTGCATTATTCATAGCGGCAATCGGTAAGAGCGGCCAATTCCCACTACATACGTGGTTACCCGACGCCATGGCCGGCCCGACGCCGGTGAGTTCGCTGTTGCATTCATCGACCATGGTCGTGGCAGGCGTGTTTTTGGTTGCTCGTTTGTATCCGGTGTTCTTCACAGGCTTCGACATTCTCGGCACGGGCAGCAACTTCATCACCGTGATCGGTGGGATAACGATTGTCATCGCCGCCGCGCTCGCCTTTGTTCAAAATGACATTAAACGCGTGCTCGCCTACAGCACGGTGAGCCAATTGGGTTACATGATGCTTGGACTCGGGGCCGGGGCGTGGATGCCGGCGGTGTTCCATATATTTACCCACGCATTTTTTAAGGCTTGCCTCTTCCTCTGTGCAGGATCGGTTAGCCATAGTGCGTCGCATCACTCGTTTGACATGAAGGCCGACATGGGCGGGCTGCGCAAATATATGCCGATCACGTTCGCCACGTGGATTATTTCCACTTTGGCGCTGTGCGGCGTTTTTCCGTTCTCCGGATTCTTTTCCAAAGACGAGATCATCGACAATGTCGGTCACAACGGTTACAACACGTTCATGATTATCGGGCTGATAGGCGCGTTCATGACCGCCGCGTACATGACTCGAGCAACGTACCTCACATTCTTTGGCTCGCCGCGAGGCGCATCGGCCCATCACCATCCTCACGAAAGCAATTGGTTGATCACTGTCCCGCTCATCTTGCTTGCCGTGCTCGCTCTTGGCTCTGGATTGCTCAACGCCTCACCGTTTGGCACGAAGTGGGAACGACTCAACGAATGGGTCGATCCACGACCGGCCGTGGTAACGACAGCAAATGCGCCGGTCGTTGTTGAAGCTCATGGTGAATCGGTTTGTGGTACGTCGGCACCGGAGCAAGGAGTTTGCTTTGCACCCGAACTTCATCACGCGCCGTTCAAATGGTCGAAGGCCGGTCTGTCCCTGGCGATTGTGCTTGCCGGAATTTTGCTGAGTTGGACATTGAGCGCCGCGCTGTATACGCGCAAGGATCCCCGGCTGGTCGGACTCACCCAACGCAATCCGGCGTTACGAGTCGGATACACGTTTCTCACGAGCAAGTACTACTTGGATGTTCTCTACGAAAGAGTCATCGTGCGGTCGATCGTAGGTCCGATAGCAAAAGGTGCGTATTGGTTCAATCAAAAGATTTTGGATGGAATTCTGCATTCAATTGTTTTCGCCGGAAAGTGGGTGGCCGGTTGGGTCTATCGCAATGTCGATCAAAGGGTGGTCGATGGTGCGGTAAATAATTCGGGCAATGTGACGCGAAGCGTTGGTGGAGCGTTGCAACCCGTTCAGTCAGGAAGAGTGAGTCAGTATGGTGCGCTGCTATTTAGCGCGGCCGCAGTTGCTGCACTTGTTCTTGTCATTGTCAACACATAGATACGACTAGGTAAGGGAGACATACGCCATGGAAATGCTCCGTGACGAAAATTGGGTACTGAGTGTCGGCACGTTCTTACCGATCCTTGGCGTACTTGTATTGCTCATTGTGCCAAAAGCCGACGAGAAACTAATCAAGTTGGTCGCGTTGGCAACCTCCATCGCCACGGTCGGGGTGGGGGTGTACACGCTCTTCCAGTTCAATTATCAACAGGCAGGTCACATGCAGTTCGTGGCCCAGACCAATTGGATTTCTGTCATCAAAAGCACGTACTACATCGGGATCGACGGCATCAGTCTTCCGCTCTACTTCCTATCGATGGTGGTCACGCTTGCCGTCGTCATCTATAGCTGGAATCACATTCCAGCACCGGGAAACCCGAAGGCATTCTTCATCCTCATGTTGGTGTTGCAGACGGGCATGGCCGGGACGTTTATCGCCCAAGACCTCATTTTGTTCTTCGTGTTCTTCGAACTCGTCCTCCTGCCGATGTACTTCATGATCGGAGTGTGGGGCGGTGCCAATCGTCAATACGCGTCGATGAAATTTTTCCTGTACACGATGTTCGGATCGGCGCTCATGTTGGTCGCTTTCCTGGCAATCTTCTTCAAGACCGGCGCGGAGAGTTTTTCGATTCCGTATCTTGTCGAACACGGCGGAGCAATTGCCAAGAACGTTCAGGTTTGGATCTTCGCCGGAATGTTCGTCGGATTCGCCGTCAAGGTTCCGATGTTCCCGTTCCACACATGGTTGCCCGACGCTCATACCGAGGCGCCAACCCAAGGCTCAGTCATCCTCGCCGCGATCCTGCTGAAACTCGGGACATACGGCTTCGTCCGCATCGCCATTCCAATTTTGCCCGTCGCGGCCAAACAGTGGGCACCGTACATCGGTGCGCTGGCGGTGATCGGAATTATTTATGGCGCGCTCGGTTGCTTGGCCCAAACGGATATGAAAAGACTCATCGCCTTTTCATCGGTCGCGCACATGGGGTTTGTCATGCTGGGGATCTCTACGCTGACGAGTTTTGGTGTCAACGCCGCGGTGTACGGAATGGTCGCCCACGGTTTGATCACCGGAATGCTCTTCTTCATCGCCGGAAGCGTGAAGGAGCGTTATCACACATTGGAGATTTCGCGGCTCGGCGGACTGCTCACGCAGATGCCTCACCTCGGATGGATACTTGGTTTTGCCAGCATGGCGTCGCTCGGGCTGCCAGGACTGGCCGGTTTCTGGGGTGAATTTCCGGCAATCCTGTCGGCGTACAACCCCGCCGCCGGACTTAACGAAAACGTTTTTCGGGTGTACATGGTCGTAGCGGCAATCGGAACCGTGTTCGCCGCCGCCTACCTGCTGTGGCTTTTCCAGAGAGTTGCATTTGGTGAGCCGAAAGGCGAATTCGCCAATCACCCATACGAAGATGTCACCACCGTTGAGTGGATTGCCTGGACACCAATGCTCGTAGCGATCCTCGTCTTTGGCGTTTTGCCAAATCTGTTGTTCAAAGTCATCGATCCCGCCGTGCACGGAGTGTTGCACGCTTTCGGGGGCTAACAATCGTGTCGCTAATTCCTGGTGCCCTAGTGGCAATGATTCCTTGGACATCGCCGTCGGTGAGCTACTACGCAATTGCGCCCGAACTGGTGTTGTCGGCGGGAATCATTGCCGTCATACTTGCCGATCTCTTTCTACCCGATCGCCTCAAGTGGGTCATGTCGTCTATTGCCGGATTCTCGCTTTTGGGGGCAATGCTTCCGCTCGTCATTGTTGGGCTGAATAATCAAGATTCGTGGTCAATGTTCGATGGTAGGTACGTCGTCGACAATTTCAGTCTTGTGGCGAAAGGCCTTTTTCTGCTCTCCGGTTATGTCGTGGTGCTGTTGTCGTCTGCGCACGTCGAGGAAGGGGATTATTGGCGCGGCGAGTTTTGGTTCCTCTTGCTGTCCAGCATCTTGGGAATGGTGATGATCTCGTCTTCCCGCGACCTCGTTTCCGTGTTTGTTGCATATGAATTTCTTTCTTTGCCGGCGTACATGCTTGCCGCATGGCGTAAACGTGATCTCAAGAGCAACGAGGCCGGAGTCAAATACTTCCTACTTGGAGTGTTTGCCTCTGCGGTGATGTTGTACGGAATGTCGTTGTTGTATGGGGCGGCCAACAGCACGTTGCTCGTTGATCTAGGTCGGAGTATTACGGTCGGAGGCGGTTTCAGTTCGCTTCACGCGCTGGGAATCGTGTTCGTGGTCGTCGGCTTTGGATTCAAAATCTCCGCCGTTCCATTTCATACGTGGGCACCCGATACATATGAGGGTGCCCCAACTCCGGTGACGGCGTTTCTTTCCGTCGGATCAAAGGCGGCAGGGTTCGTGGCTCTGGTCGTGATGTTGTACGTTGCGTTCCCCCAAGCCGGAGATGTGTGGCAGCCGTTCATCTGGGTTCTTTCCGCCTTGACAATGACGGTGGGCAACGTCATTGCGCTGCGTCAGACAAATATCGTGCGCATGATCGCCTATTCATCGATCAGCCAAGGCGGCTTTGTGATGATGCCGCTTGCAATCGCGGCTCACGCCGGGTCGTCGGACTCCGCGCTGCGGGCTGTCATCGTGTACATGATTGTCTATGCCGCCACAAACCTTGGCTTGTTCGCCGTGATAATTGCGGTGTCGCGCAAGACCCGCAGCGGAGAGATCACGAGTTGGGGCGGTTTGTTTTCCTACGCACCCGCGCTCGGTGTGCTGGCCACAATTTTCTTGGCATCACTCGCCGGCATTCCGCCGCTCGGTGGTTGGATTGCCAAGTTTGCTGCATTCCAATCCTTGATCAGTGCAGGTAATGGATGGGGTTACTCACTGGCGGTCATTGGCGCGGTGAACTCGGTCATCGCATTTGGTTACTACGGCAACATCATGCGCGAAATTTGGATGCGACCGGTGCCGGACGGCGATGTCACGCCGATTCGCACCCACGGTTCACTGTCTCTCGCCCTTGGTATCACCACGGTTGCCACGCTCGCCTTTGGCATCATTCCAGGAGTCGCGTTGCACTTTGGAGACATTGCGCGTATTACCGGTGCCTTCGGCGGCTGATCAAATTACCGCGGCAATTCACGCCGCCGGGGGAACGATTCCATTTAGCGAATTCATGAATCTCGCGTTGTACGGCGGGCATGGGTTTTACTCACAAACCGGTCGCGCCGGTCGGCGCGGCGATTTCATCACTTCGCCGGAAGTCGGACCACTCTTTGGCGCTTTGCTTGCACGGGCACTCGATACCTGGTGGCACGAACTTGGCGAGCCGTCGGATTTCACCTTCGTCGATGCCGGCGCCGGACCGGGCACATTGGCACGAAGCATCTTGGACGCTCAGCCGGAGTGTTCGGATTCGTTGCACTACGTAGCAGTGGAACCTTCGCCGATTCAGCGCGAGTCGCATCCACAGGGAATTGATTCTCGCTCGACAATGCCAGATAATTCATTTGTTGGCGTAGTGGTGGCCAATGAGTTGTTGGACAATCTGCCTTTTGAACTATTCGTTTTTGACGGCCAGTGGAAGCAAGCGTTTGTCGATGTAAATGACGATGGTCGGTTTTTAGAAGTCTTGCGTCAGACTGATATTCCGCCGTCATTACCGCTAAACGCAACGCACGGAGCGCGGGTTCCGGTTCAGACCGCTGCCAATCAATGGATTAGCAACACACTTTCGCTCATCGATCGGGGACGGCTTGTCGTCGTCGACTATTGCACAGCCACGACCGCGGAACTGGCGGCTCGTCACTGGCGCGAATGGCTGCGCACATTTCGACAGCATGAAAAAGGTGTTCATTACCTGCTTGAACCGGGCGAGCAAGACATCACTAGTCAAATCGTGATTGAGCAACTACCTCTGCCCACGTCCGTGTGCTCGCAGGTCGAGTTTCTCGGCCAATGGGGCATCGAAGATCTAGTGGATGAAGGTCGGCGGTATTGGTCGACTCAAGAAGGCGCACCCGATCTCACCGCAATGAAGATGCGTAGCCGAGTGAGCGAGGCCGAGGCGCTACTCGATGAAAGCGGGCTCGGTTCGTTCA
>JBDTPW010000124.1:0-32196 GCA_039932495.1 Ilumatobacteraceae bacterium | reverse complement strand
AACGCACTTGTAATGCGTAGGTCCTCAGTTCAATCCTGAGACCCGGCTCCATGTCTGCATCAATCCGCAATTGGGATGGCTTTTCCGCATGGGCGCTGCCCTGTACAGTAAACGTATGAGTCAAGACGCACCGCGCCCTCGTCGAACACCTCCATCGGTTCCGTCGAGTGTCAATTCGACAATGTCGATTGTCATCGCCGCGGTCGCACTACTTCTCGGATTCGTCATTTTGCGCGATATTCAATCAAATAGCGATTCCTCCAGTGGCGATCCAAATACCACAGAAACAACCGTCGGCGATACTGTGCCTACAGATGCGACGACAACGACGACGATCTTGCTCACCGCGTTCAAGGTTCAGGTGGCAAACGCATCAAAAGTTGCCGGAAGCGCGGGTCAGTTGACTGTTGAACTTCAGGGTCGCGGTTATATCGTTCAGCCTGCTTTAAATGCGAGTGATATCACGCCGAAGCAAACCACGACAGTGGTTTACTTTTTGCCGGGAAGCGAAGCAGCTGCGGCAGCCGTTGCCACCGAACTTGGCGGAGTAGCCACGGCACCGATGCCGACACCAGTCCCCACAGAGACTGGACAACTTGGCGAGGCAAGTGTGCTCATTTTGTTAGGTACCGACCTGGCCGGAAAGCCGCTTTCGTCATCGGTTCCAACATCGGCACCACCGGTAACTACAACAACCGTCGCCTAGTTGGCGCGCTCGAATTCATATAGCGCTATATCGCTGCTCTTGCTGACCCATATGCCGGCGCCGGCGTGCACAAAATTGCCCGACAGGCGTTTGCGATACCACTCTCCACTTCGCCAATAGATGTCCAGATCGGTGGATTGCCGGTCAACGACATTTTTTAGGTCGGATGTAGTCGGCACCTCGAGATACATGACCTGTTTTGTGGCACTAGCAAGATTCTGAATCGCCGAAGCAGCCATTTTGTTTGGCAAATACTGCAACACGCTTTGGCAAATCACAAGATCAAACTCCTCTTCAGGTCGCCACGTACTGATGTCACGCAACTCGTGGTGATACTTCGCACACGCATGGTCGCTCACATCGATTGAGCGCACCTTGACCCGGGGGTGATGTTCGGCGTACCAGTCGCGCCAGTATCCACGACCGGCGCCCACTTCCAAAACTGTGGAGATACCGACATCCCACCAGCGACACATATTGTGCACCGCGGACGCAAGTGACTCGATCTTGCGCCGACTGTGCACCGGCGTAGTGCTGTAAAACCGCCTGAAGAATTGTTCATCAAATGTGCTTCGAGGCATACATGTTGTGTAGCAGGTGCACCGCCGACCGTTACGATCTATGGCAACGAAACGACTAAGCGTCGATCAAGGGAGAGCACGATGTCAATTTATGACAACAGCATTCATCATCTATCTGGAACGGGAAACGTGCTCGACGATGTAAAAGGCAAGGTAACCCTTGTGGTAAATGTGGCGTCTAAGTGTGGGCTCACCCCGCAATACGAAGCGATGCAGAAATTATTCACCAATTACGAGGGACGGGGTTTCACCATCTTGGGTGTGCCGTCCAATCAATTCGCCGGTCAGGAACCGGGCAGCGCCGAAGATATTCAGTCGTTTTGCTCGCTCAATTACAACGTGACGTTTCCTCTTGCGGAAAAGGTCGATGTCAACGGCGAAAATCGCCACCCGATGTATGACGAATTAACAAAGGTCGCCGACTCGTCGGGACATTCTGGTGACATTCGCTGGAATTTTGAGAAGTTTTTGGTCGGTCGAGATGGGAATGTTGTCGCTCGCTTCAACCCAACGGTGGCCCCAGATGCCCCAGAAGTTGTCGAGGCCATCGAGACAGCACTCAAGTAAATGAAAGTTACCGTCGCCGCGATACAAATGTCGATGGCGCCAGATGTCGCCACCAATGTGGCGACCGCCGAACGTCTAGTACGCCACGCAGCATCTAAGGGAGCACAGATTGTGCTCATTCCGGAACTGTTCGAGGGTTTCTACTTCTGTAAGGACCAGGTCGTCGAAGATCTCGATCGGGCAATTCCAATAGTTGGACATCCGACGATCACCCACTTTCAAAAAGTGGCGGCCGAACTAAATGTTGTGCTGCCGATTAGCGTCTTCGAGCGAGCAAACAATGCGTTATTTAATACGGTGGCAATTGTCGATGCCGACGGAGCGATGCTCGGTATTTATCGCAAGAGTCATATTCCCGATGGCCCCGGTTACAGCGAGAAGTTCTATTTCAGTCCGGGAGATACCGGTTTTCGAGTGTGGAAAACAAAACATGCGGTCATCGGAGTCGGAATCTGCTGGGATCAATGGTTTCCCGAATCTGCACGGAGCATGGCGCTGCAGGGTGCCGAGTTATTGTTCTATCCCACTGCAATAGGTAGCGAGCCACAAAATCCGCAATGGGATTCATCGGGCCACTGGCAGCGAGTCATGCAGGGACATGCAGGGGCAAATATCGTGCCGGTCATCGCTGCAAATCGAACAGGTCACGAAGTCGGTGTCGTCAACAGTGTCACGTTCTACGGATCTTCATTCATTGCAGATGCCACTGGAGCCAAGATCGCCGAAGCGAATCGCACTGAAGAAACCGTTTTAGTGGAAACGTTTGATCTAGACGAGATTCGCCAATTGAGAACATCGTGGGGTTTGTTTCGTGATCGTCGGCCGGAGTTGTACGGCTCACTCACAAGTTTGGACGGCACCGCAAAGTGAAGCAATTGCCAGAGTTCGCTCGGCACGAGCGCACGGTCATTTGTTGGCCGTCGCGTCGAGCGCTGTACGGCGAATTTATGGACGAGGCGGAGCGGGCCCACGCGGCGCTGGCCCGCACGATTTCGGCCTTCGAGCCCGTAACGATGATCGCCAACTCCGAACACGTCGGTCGTGCCAAGAGCATGTGCGGGGAGGCAGTCGACGTGGTTTCTCTACCCATCGACGATTCATGGTTTCGCGATACCGGACCCATCTATGTTCTCGACGACTCCGGCAAACGGGTCGCCGGATGTTGGGTCTTCAACGGTTGGGGTAACAAATACTCCCCATACGACTGCGACGTTGACGTTGCGGCTGCATGGGCCAAACTGGCCGGCCATCCAATTCGCAAGATCGACATGGTGCTGGAAGGTGGCTCGATCAATGTCGACGGAAGCGGTTATCTAGTAACAACCGAACAATGTCTGTTGAATCCGAACCGCAATCCACAATTGACGCGCCAAGAGATCGCCCAACGACTGTGCACCGAATTCGGTGTCGAAGAGGTGATCTGGTTACCTCACGGGTTATCACTGGATAACGACACCGACGGCCACGTCGACAATGTGGCCGCGTTCATCGCCCCACGTACGGTCGTCTTGCAGCGCTGCGACGATGAGGATGAGGAGGATTTTGATCGTCTGGCGAGGAATCGGGCCGTCATTGATCAATTCGGGCTGAGCGTCTGTGAAATTCCAGTCTTGCCCGTGATCGAATTTGGTGGCAGGCGAATTCAAGTTCCGTACCTAAATTTCTACTTTTGCAATGGTGCTGTGATTGTTCCAACCTGTGGACATCCAGCCGATGCCGACATGCTCGCCTTGCTTGGCGAGTTCATTCCCGATACCGAAATTATTGGCCTCGATATAGGTGGAATTTTGGGATATGGCGGAGGCGGCATCCACTGCATTACGCAGCAGATTCCTGCCTAGTTGTTGATGCTCCAATCGATTGGTGCGCTACCGAATTCATGCAATGCGGAATTGATCGCCGAGAACGGATGAGATCCGAAGAACCCTGAATGGGCCGAAAGTGGTGATGGGTGTGCAGACTCGATAACGCGATGATGAGCACCCGTAATCAACCGTCGCTTCTGTCGCGCGGAGTTTCCCCACAGGACAAACACGATCGGTCGCTGACCCTGGCCAAGGGTGTGAACTATTGCGTCGGTGAACTTCTCCCAGCCTTTTCCGTGATGAGAGGCTGCAACTCCAGCGCGAACTGTGAGCGTTGCATTTAGCAAAAGCACACCCTGAGTTGCCCAGTGTTCGAGGCAACCATGCTCAGCCGGCGGTATTCCGATGTCGGCGTGAAGTTCTTTGAAGATGTTGGCCAGTGATGGCGGAATGGGTACACCCTGACGGACGGAAAAGGCAAGCCCATGTGCCTGATTCGGTCCGTGATACGGATCCTGTCCGAGAATGACGACGCGAGTGTCGTCGAATGGCGTGAGGTGCAATGCATTGAATACATCTGGTTGAGGAGGGTAAATGGTGAAGCGCTCTCGTTCGCGACTTACGAATTCTTGCAGTGTGTTCCAGTACGGCTTTTCCAGTTCATCGTGTAGAGCAATGTTCCATTTGCTTGGCATGCTCATCCACCAAACGAGCGGTATACGACCTCGGCCGGTCCGCGCCCGATGTACTTTCGCCATAGCGCACTCATTGGAATTGCCATTGCATAGAACAGAAAAGACAACCCGAGTGCGGTGTCGAGACCGGTCGAGCCAACTAAATGAAGTCGATGGACGATCAAATTAAAGAACAAAATGTGTGCCAAATAAATGGACAGCGACATCTGACCGGCTCGCGCCAAAGCATCGACGACAGAATTCTCACGAAGGAATTCGACGACGATTGAAATGACGCACAGGGCGAGAACCGAACTGGCCAGTGTTCCAATCGAGTAGAGCAACCCGCGATCGTATGGTCGGGTGGAGAATGTCATGGCGATCAACCGTTCGTGGTTTGTCTTCGCCGGGTCGGCAACGACGGCAAAGTTGAGCAGGTATGTCCCGTAGAGAGTTGCTCCAGACCACAACATGAGTTTTTGGCGAAATTCCGCCAACCTAATTAGGTGTCGACCGAGGATCATTCCGAATAGGAAGAACAACAGCCAAGGGAACAACGGATGGGTGTAGGAAACAAAAGTACGGATGAGTAAATTTCGTGGCGAATCGACATTGGCCGGGGCCAACCACGAGGTGGGATTCCCATCGAACGATTGCTCTATCCGCCACCACGCAATCGCAGCCGCTGCTATCGCCGAGGCGGCCGCGATAGTAAGAATGTTCCGGGTCGGCGCCGCAAAAATTAGAGCCGCCACGATAAAGAATGCTCCGTAATAGAACAAAATTGTCCCTGGCCAAATCCATTGCAGGAAATAGCCGAACGAATACAACAGCACGCCTCGACGCAGAAGTATCAGCCGATCCTGGCGAAGTAGTTGGGGGTCCTTGGTTGATCGGCTGGTTCTGGTTAATAGCGATACGCCCGCGCCAGCGACGAGGACGAATACGGCGGCGAAGCGTGTGGTCAGCACACCGGTCCCGGGATTGAAGAGTCGCTCCCCGAAGGACGGAAATGGTTGGAACCACGCCGAATCGCCATTGAGATATGAGTGGTAATTGAGTATGACGACGCCGATCATTGCCACCGCCCGGGCGACATCGAGAGTCGGGTCTCGCCTATTAACCGCGCGAGAGGTAGAAGTCGTTTGATTCACGTCCAGAAGATGGTGTCGACGGCAACTCGGGTGAGCGGTTGTTGAACCTCAACGAGGTCGCCAATTATTGGGCACGGTGAATTTGAGGCGACAAACAGCATCGAGGTGTGCATGTGCACGGGTTCCAAAAGCGGGAGCCTGGTGCGTTGAAAGTGAAATGGGCTCAGTTGGTCGCCAATTGGATGTACCCCGTGAGCGCTTCCGGCTCCGACGAGCACGAGTGAACCATCTTCCGTGATCTCCACGCTGCGATAGCCAGCAGTCATGCTTTTTTTTACCCGATGCACGTCGAGTACGTCGGCATGCAACTGGAAATCTTTCTTGTCACCAAGCCACAATGCCGTTCCTACGCGAGCGATGATCTGATGGTTCGACTCGGTGCCCCGCAAAGTTTGCAACCTGGTTGGCGCAATGTGACTGACGTATATCGGAAATTGAGAATCAACGCGGGAGAGCCATGTCGTCACATCGTTGATGTGATCTCCCGATTTGTCCGCCAGTGGTGGGTGCACAGACCAACCAACCTGAGTAAGCCCGGCTCGCTTTATCGATTCGAGAAGCGGTTTCAACTCGTCTGTCGATACTCCGTAGCGGAGCATGCTCGATCGCAATTTCACGACTACAGGTCCGCGCCAACCCACCTGTTGCAAAGTATCGACATGGTGAAGTGCGCCGACTGTTAACACGGTTTGCTTCGGTAGCGATGTCGGAAGTTCCGTCCCCGCGGGAGTAAGCACCATCGCCGTGTGTGTCGAAGGCACCGCATGGACCTCGAACACCGAGCCAACGGCGATAGTTTGCGAGATCTTGGCGGCGTGGGGCATCAGCGTGGCAAGTCCAAATCCGTAACCATTGCCTTTGACGACCGGAACCAAGTTCCCGAAAGCCTCCGCAACTTGGGCGACTCTGTCGTGCCATGACCCGCTCGTCACGCTGAGCCGGAGAGTCATGCGACATGACGGTAGCGCCACAAGTAATGCTCTTCATTGAATCCCGACTTGGGAAGTCAACATTTGCCACCTAGGCTCAAAACATGACAAAGTTGTTTAGTTTTCCGCATCCGGTCAACGAAACTTCTGCCAGGTTGGTTGCCACTGGTGTTGTCATCATGGCCACAACATTTGCACTTACCGGCAACCCATTTGTGCTGGCCGTTTTGACATATGGATTTGTGGCCCGTGTTTTGAGCGGGCCGACGATCAGTCCATTGGCCCGATTCGTTACTCAGGTGATTACTCCACGACTAAACGTGCAGCATCGATTTGTTCCGGGACCACCAAAACGATTTGCCCAAGGAATAGGTGCAACGTTCACGATTGCCGCCTCTGTGCTCGCATTGGCCGATGCCACGACTCTGGCGCGTGTCGTCATCGCGTTGCTAGCAATTGCAGCATTTTTGGAAGCGGCGTTTGCAATCTGTCTCGGTTGCATCGTGTTTAGCCAGCTGATGAGGCTTCGTGTGATTCCTCAGAGCGTCTGTGAAGAATGCAACAATTTCAATTCGCGTCTGTTGACCACGGAGACAAATCGGGCATAAGTGCGTCGGCACTTCGTTGAGCGATTGCCCCTTCCCACACTCCAATGCCGTAACTCGCATCGTCGATTGCTCGGAGAGCAAAATAGCGCAGGGGATTAAGTGGTGGTCGCTTCGACCACCATTCGTACATCGCAGGAATCAGGGCGGCGGCTATCAACACAGTTCGAGCGCGTCGTGAAAATAACGCAATAATCGCGGCAATTGGCCACCACGCTCGGGTGATTGCGCTTGCCAAAATTCGTGCTGCGTGGAGATTGCCAAGTCCAGCGAGTCGAATCGATTCGTGCAACGAATTTGGTATGCCACGTAGTTTGCGTCGAAGAGCGAGAACCGTATAAGCACCGACTAGTCCACCGAGAATTGGAAAACCACCGGCAATTAAGACCCACACGCCGGCGCTATGCCAACTCACCCGAACGGGAGCGACCGAACCGGGATGTCGTGAAGCGAGTTCGGCCGCCGACCGACCATACATTCGTCGTTGGGTGAAAAATTCCTGCAGCGTTGCCCGAGGTTGATGACTAACCGTGATCTGTGGTTGATAGCGACATCTCCATCCCGCTCCGATCACTCGCCAGAGCGCGTCAACGTCTTCACCGAACCGAAGAGACTCATCGAAACCGTGAACTGCACGAATGGCTTCGGTGCGACAGAGCCATAGCGCGGCAGGCACATAGCTGACCCGGGTGCCTGGCGCAACCCGCGCCTCGTTCGTACCTAAGTCGAGAGGCGAGCGAACCCGTTCGTACTTGTCGATCGTCGTAGTTATAGCGTCGGACATCACGCGCGGGGCGACTAGCCCTAGTCGTTGATCGACGAAGTAGGTAGTTAGATCCCGCAGTGTTGCACCGTGCAGTGTGACATCGACGTCAAGGAATGCGACTAGTGGCGTTGCGACTCGAGCGAGGCCCGCGTTGCGAGCAGCACCTGGACCGGAGTTTGTGCCAAGGGTGACGACAGTTGCCTTTTCGATGGTTGGCAAGGCGTGGGGTGAGCCATCATCGACGACGATGATTTCGGCTACGCCGTCACATTGGGACACGAGTTTACCGAGTTGGGATGCCTCAATCGCCGTGCGAACGAATGCGGGTATGACGACGGTGATGTCTAGAAGTTGATACGGAAGTTCCGCGTTCGAATCGATGAGTGGGTGAATCGCCCCGGCGTCGAGAAGTCGCTCGGTAAGTTGCTCATGTCCTCTAGGGAGCGGTTGACCTTGCTCAATGAGACCGGCAACCTTCGCCCCCGCTTGCCCGAGGCGAAACATTTTGATCGGCGAACCGCCAAATATGACAAGACCATCCGCAGTTCGCCGCCACGAGGAGTCGACGACAAATTGAGAGTGGTGCGTTGCTACATTCACGCTGATACTGGCTTTCTACTCGATGTAACCCCAGTGAGTAAGAGTTTGCAGGATGTACGCGGCGGATTCTTGAGGATCAAGTTCAATCTGTTCGCCACGGGTGCTGGTCGTCGCAACATTGGTAATCGAATTCAATCGCTCCAAAGTCGAATTGCCATGGGGCATTGCCAGCGTTCGTGGTCGCGGGCGGAATGGTTTGCTGGTTGAAACAGGACGCTCAATTGTTAGTGGTGGACTGATTACTTCGATTTCATTATTTCGAATGGCCAAGGTGTTGGCAAGTGTCGCGCGTCGCAGTTGGGCAACCGAACCTTCAACGCTAATCACGGCCCTGTCGCCAATGCGAAGGTGTTCCCGTCGACCTCCATCGAGTCGCCTGGTGACGAGTAAGTCGTGTACTTGAGCGGTGAGCGACACAACTCCGAGTGCCTGACTGATACCCAACTCGGCCGCAAGAAAAGCGGGAACGCTTCCACTTCCCCGATCGAATGAATAGTCGCCGCACACAATGATCGAAGCGTGATCGAGCGACAACGCGAGAACTCGAGCAGTCTCCGCACTAGACAACGGGCCGGCAGCGTCTATTCGGATTGCTCGCCGGGCGCCGGCCGCTAATGCGTCGCGCAGAGACTGTTCACATCGAGTTCCGCCAACCGTGATGGCTACAACGTCCAATGATCTGCGGGTTCCGAGTTGTAGCCCAACTTCAAGGGCGGACTGATCGGCGAGCGAAATTCCACCGAATCGATTTGCGGGTGTCTGTACTTGTCCACTCAGTGGATCAATCTCCGGACGGCCGGGTACCCATTTCATGCATACCGCAACGAAGCTCACTGTTTCATCTCAACTTGCTCATGTTCGATGGAAAACCACTCCGTGACCACCCAGTGGATAGTTCCAAGTCAGCGCGCCTTCTTTATTGCACACCATGTAGCAACTTCCGCATTCAAAACACAGTTCGTAATTGAATACAATTCCGCCATCAGCCGTTGGGACGAAAAGGTTTGCCGGACACACGACGATGCACTCGCGGGACGGGCATGTCGCACACACAGTTGTATCAACGGTGATGTGCGGAGATTTATGAATTCGAAATTCAACGGTATCCATCCGCTCCTCGAATGAAATTTGTATCGTCATCCGAAACTCCTAAAACCGTCGTACGCGTCCCTGAGCAGGTCGCGTGTGCGCAGGCCAAGCCGCTTTCGTTCTTCGGAAAAGATCGTGCGCAGGCCGGGCTTTGGCAGCGGATTGTCCACTCTGAACATTCGCTCGGCAATATTTGCCACGAGATGTGGGTACATGTGCTGCACTCGATCGGACAACACCAACTGCGGCGCGCGTCGTAATTTACGGTGATCCTGGAGGACAAAGGTGCTCTCTAGTCGCTTGAGATATCCCGCCAAACCTTTGGCCGAGGTATCGCCGTGGGCAAGTGCTTCGACTATTGCTTCGGCTGCGTACATGCCGGAGGCCATCGCAAAGTTCACTCCCTCAAGCCAAATTCCGGCGGCCAAGCACATCGCCGCGGCATCACCTGCAACGAGAAGTCCATCGGCCACGAAGGTGGGCATCATCGCCGCGCCGGCCTCAGGTATCAGGTGCGCGGAATACTCCTTTAAAGTTGCACCCTCAACAAGCGGGGCAATTGCGGGATGCGACTTGAGCGCAGCAATGAGCTGTTCCGGTCTCTGCTTCTGAGCCGCCAGTTGTGTCAACTTAAGGACGACACCAACTCCGATCGTGTCGTAATTGGTGTACAAGAAACCGCCGCCGCTGACGCCCCCGGTACCGCCGAGGATTTCGATATCCACACCGTCTAGTCCACGGACACCGAATCGCTCGTCGATGACCTCTTTAGGTAATGACAGCGTCTCCTTTGCTCCAAGTGTGAAATGTGAAGCGTCGTCGTGCGTGTAGAGACCAGCTTGCTTGGCCAGAAAACTGTTCACTCCATCGCATGCAACAACGACATGCGCTTGGAGATCGCCTTCTGCGCGATCGGTGGTGACTCCGCACACGGCCCCGGCAGAATTTCGAAGCAATCCGGTGACGGTGGTCTCGCAAATCACAACGGCTCCGGCGGCCTCCGCTTTTTTGGCCAACCAGTTGTCGAAATCGGGTCGATAGGTCGTCGCCCCGTTGTAAGGGATTTGACCCCATGCCGCGGTTCGAAAATCGACGGAGAACGCTTGGGTGTCGGTGAGCAGCATCGTCGTGCGCCGAGTCACCCAACGTTGCACCGGCATGTCGATCCACCATTGGTCAATGAGTGAGTCGAGAATCCGTGGATAGACGACGCCCCCATACATGTTCTTCGAACCGGGGAATGGTCCGCGTTCGATGAGCACGACTCGCTTTCCGGCCTTGGCAAGCGACAATGCCGCACATGATCCAGCCGGTCCAGCGCCGACGACGATCGCATCGAACGAGTCGGTTTCGGCCGTCACTTTGCGCCCGCGGTAACTGTGAGTAGCGATTCGAGTTCGACAATGATTTCATTGACATCGCCGACGACCGTTAAATCGGCAAGGTGCATCATCGGACAGGACGGATCGGTGTTGATGGAAATTATGTGTTCTGGTTGTCCGATCCCGCTCGTGTGTTGAACGGCGCCACTCACGCCACACGCGATGTACAACTTTGGGGCGACCACCACTCCGGTTGTACCAATTTGTCGAACATGGTCGACCCAGCCTCGATCGGTAACCACGCGAGTTGCACCGAGCGAGGCACCCAATGCCTCGGCCACCGCGGCGAGTTTGGCAAGAATGTCCGCACTCGCAATTCCGGCTCCTCCTGTCACGATTCTCGGCGCTTCGGCCAAATCCACGCTCGTCGTATCTGGTTGGGTAGTGCTGATGAACGTTGGATCGCTGGTCGTCAAGTCGGTCACGTATTCGAGTTCGATGACATCACCGACAGAGGAACTTGAGACAACATCACGCGCACCAATTTGCAGCGTGGCGACAAGTCTTGGCTCAGGCTGCAGCGACTCGATCGACTGGCCGCCCCATCGAGCCAGGTCGACTCTTTGTGTTGTTACTCGAATTGCGCCGGCATACAGACTGCGCCCGAGTTCAAAGGCGAGTCTGGGCGCCAGGTCGCGCCCGTCGGGCGACGCCGGAAAGATAATGATGTCTTCGCCGCCGAGTTGAATTGCCAAGAATCGCGCCCAGGCGGCTGGGGCAAAGGTGCCGGCCTCGACGATCGTGATCTCGCGCGCGATTCCTTTTACTTGGGCGGCGGCGTCGCGACATCCTTCTCCTATTAATAGGACACGGCCATCGCACTCACTCACCGTCTCGCCAAAGCCGGCGGGAATCACACCCTGTCGAACTGGAACTATGGCAAGCATCAAACGCGCCTATTTGTGCCACGTCGAAGCCTCATCACGAATCGAATCAATTCGATGACGACGGTGACTCCGATCGCACAGCCAAAGGCGACCAAAAACGCAAGAGTGTGATTCCCTGAAAATGTTTTGCCCCCAATAAATCCAAGCAACGCCGCATAATTCGCCCAGATTGCTGCTGCAATGATTGTCCAGCGAATGAACCATTTTCGTGGTTGTCTGGTGACTCCACACGACAACGTAAGCAATGTGCGTCCGCCTGGAATGAAGCGAGCGGTGACGAGGAGCAATCCACCGCGCTCGTGAATCTGATGTATCGCCTGCTCTAGTCTGCGTTTGCCGCGTGCGGTCCGGGAATAGCGGCGCGTGATGAATCCGCTGGCCCGAACCCCAATGAGATATGACAAATTGTCGCCGATGAATGCACCGACCGCCGCACATGCGATGACTGCGACGATCGACAGCGATCCACTTCCCGCGCTTACACCTCCGATGATGACAAGGGTTTCGCTCGGGACGATGGGAAGAATCGAGTCGACCAATGCAATCGCAAACAAGATCGCGTAAAACCACGGTGAAGATGAGAAATCTTTGAGCCAATTGAACAGGTCATCTAGGTACGACATCTCGTCACGACGCTAGTTCAACGAAGTTGATCGCGACCGTCCGTTACAGGGACGAACCGACTCGATCGCCTTCGAACACCGCGGCATGTGCTCGTCTCGGAGCAACACAGTCGCCGATTCGCCACACGCTTTTTCCGCGATCCTTCAACACGTTATAAATCTCGTCTAGCGGTTTACCCGGCACGGCGAGCACAACCCAATCCACATTGCGGACTTGATGGGTATCGGTCGGATGATGGAGCAATGTGAGTTCGCGTCCGTTCATGGCCACCGGCACCAAATCTGTGCTCTGGATGATGCCCTTCGTGCTTGACCTCATCCACCAATTTTCCATGTCTAACGTAAGTCCGAGATCCTGACCAACCACCATTGCCGAGGTGATGATTTCTACATTGCAACCTCGATCGGCCAATAACTCGGCGACTGATGTGGCGTGGTGAAATCCAATCTCATCGACAACAATGACATCACCGTGTGGAGTTGCCGTTCCATCCAACACGTCACGTACATCACAAACGGCGGCCGACGAGTTCTCGTCTGATAACCACCATGGTCGTTGGGGAATGGAACCTGTGGCGACGATAACGGAATCGGGATTAAGTTGTTCAATCAAGTCCATCCCAACCGTGACGTCACATTGGATTGCCACACCAAGGCGTTTGCACTCTGCCAGTTGGTTGCGAATGAGATCACCGAATTCGGCACGATTGGGAACGCTCGCGGCCAGACGAACTTGTCCGCCAGCGTGTTTGTTTTGTTCGTACACCGACACCCGATGGCCGGCGCGGGCCGCGGCAATTGCGCTTTGTAGTCCGCCCGGACCAGCACCAATCACGACAACATTCTGAGGTGTTGTGGAAAGTTGCGGAGATGTGGATTTTTCCAATTGGTTTTCATGACCGGCGTGTGGATTCTCGATACACCCCAACCAGCGGTTGAGACCCATGCGACCGACGCACTCTTGATTGCAACTGAGGCACAAACGGATGTCGTCGGGTGCGCCAGCCCGAGCCTTGGCTACGAAGTCAGGATCGGCGATTTGACCGCGGACGACACCGACCAAATCACAATGTCCATCGGCAATTGCTCGCTCGGCCTGCAACGGATCTTTGAATCTGCCAACTCCGATCACCGGTAAATCCACGGCCTTTCGAATCGCCGATGGAATAAACATGGCGTAGCCAGGTGGGATGTGCATCGAAGCCTCGATCATGAACAGGCTGGCCGTCGCTACTCCTATTGAGGTGTTGATGTAATCAACGTTGCCAGTTTCCTCCACCAATTTGGCTACCTCGACCGCGTCCTCAATGGTGGTTCCATGCTCGATGAACTCTTCGCCACATAAGCGGACTCCGAGGGCGAGTCCGCTTCCAATTGCGTTTCGCACCGCGCCAACAAGTTCGAGCAATAACCTGGCACGATTTTTCAGCGATCCGCCGTATTCGTCTTCACGCATGTTCGTTGCCGGTGAGAGGAATCCACGGACGATGGAAGAGTGGCTGCACTGCAATTCGATTCCGTCGAATCCACCTTCGGCACAGTGTTCGGCGACTCGCACATAGCCGGCGATGACCTCGACAATTTCTGAACGGGTGATTGCCTTTGGAACTTCACGAAATAGTGGATCTGCTACCGCGCTTGGCGCCCATACCGGAAGTCGGCTGTACATCGAACTTGCCTGTCCACCGTTGTGGTTTATCTGGGCAAATATGGGCACCCGATACTCGTGAACCGCCGAGGTCATGCGACGGTAACCAGGAATCACATCGCGATGAAAACCGTGAATCAGTTTTTCGTATGGCCAATCGGTTGGATGCGTGCTGTGTTCCTCGGTGATGATGAGTCCAACGCCTCCCCGTGCGCGAGCGGCGTAATAGGCGGCGTGTTGCTCGGTTGGCTTTCCGTCGAGTGCGTAATTAGTTAGGTGCGCACTGAACACGATGCGATTGGCGACAGTAACGGGACCCAATTGCAAGGGCGTCCACAAAAATCGGTTCGACATGAGCCAAGGCTACGTCGAGGCTTTCTACGCGGTCGGCTCCTGGTTGGAACGTAGTCGTTGAATATTCCCGATATGTCGGTAGACGATTAGTACCGCCATCACGACGATGGCCGCTGTCTCCCATGCTTCGGCGCCGGAGGCGGCAATTGCAATTGGCAGAGCGGCGGTGATGGTCAGCGAAGCAATCGACGATTTGTTTGTCACTTTGCGAATCACGAACCACGATGCAAACAGCGCGAGGCTGATCGCCGGGTGCAGGACATACATCGCTCCACCACCCGTAGCAACGCCCTTGCCACCTTTGAATTTACGAGTAATTGGATACGTGTGGCCGATGATTGCGGCGAAGGCACAGACATAGGCAAACACCGATACTCGCGTACCGTCGATTTGCCAGCCGATGATCGCCGCAATTGCACCTTTGGCCATGTCGAGTGCGAACACGACGGCACCGTATTTCCAGCCAAGCAAACGAACCACATTTGAGGTGCCGGGATTTCCCGATCCGGCGGCGGTGACATCAATTCCACCGCGCTTGGCCACAAGCAAGGCGCTCGGAAACGTACCGAAGAGATACGAAGCGATAATTCCGGCTACTGCCAGCAATGGGTTCATGAGAGCAACCTACTCAGTCGTGGACCAACAGATTGCCGATCGCATTCGCCGCCCGGCGTGCCTCGAGCACGGCTTCAAGAATTGTGCGCGGAGCAACGCAATCGCCAACTTGCATATGGGCATCGACAATGGTCGAAGTCGGGAGTCGAAATCCGCAATCAATCACGGCAACGCATGGCACCGCTGATATCTGACCGGTAAAGCGATCTTCGACTTCGACATGCGTTGGCGTGACGAGGCGAAGCAATGCCCGTCGAATGACGCGCACTCCGGCCCTAGCCAGTCGAACATTTGCCGGCGCGAGATCTCCGGTGCGGGAAAGTTCATTGCCGGCGACATTGTCGGGGGTGATGAGGATCGCCCGATTGCCAAGTTCCTCGGCAACGGCAATTCCGATCGGGCCGCCAATCGGATCCTGAATGACGATGTCGCCAACTTCTGGCAACTGAATTGTTCCATATCGAAATTCGGCGACATCAAACACCTTGGCCGTTGGCTGCATGTCGTAGCCGCGAATTCCTGGCAGTGAACCAGTGCACTGGATTACTACATCCGTATTCACACTTTCGCCGTCTGTGGACGTGCTGGCTAACCACTCGGTACCACTGTTGATCGTGACACCCAATTGTGCGCACTCGGATGTCAGCCAGTCGACAAACTCTTTACCTGGCCCAGCAACCGCCACAAGCCCACCAATGGTGTCGTTGCGCTCGACCACGGCTACGCGGTGCCCGCATAGCGCGGCCACCCGCGCGGTTTCCAAACCGGCAACACCGCCGCCGATCACCGTCACACTTCGCGGTGTCGCCACGGGAAACTCTTCGTCCATGTCGGTTGATTCATATCCACTCCTCGGATCGACCACACAGGTGACAAGGGGATTTCGAACGTCGCGCACCTGGCAGGTTTGATTGCACAAAATGCACGGTCGAATACGACTTGAGATTTGACCACGAAGTTTGCTGACCAATTCAGCATCGGCGATCTGGGCCCTGGTCATTTCCACGGCATCGCAGTGGTTCGATGCGATCGCCTCTTCGGCATGCTGAGTGTCGATAACGGAGCCTTGCAGAAATACAGGAATGCAAACGCGTGATTTGATTTCCGAACAAAGTTGGCGATTGAACATCGGTGGTTCGTGGAAATCTGGCCGCGTCTTTTCCGTCGAATAGATGCTCCCGCGAACGACGACCAGGTAGTCGATACCTTCATTAACTAGTTGCGACGCAAGTTGGGCGGCGATCTCTGGCGTGATGCCGGCCCAGGGTGCGAGTTCATCGCACGACAACCGCAATCCAATCACGGCGGAAACACTGCCAGCAGCGCGCACGGCAGAAATAACTTGGCGGGCAAATAGCGTTTTGTCCATTCCCCATTCGTCTGTCCGTTGATTGGTCAGGCCGGAGAGGAACTGACGGACGAGACTGTGCTGTCCGGCATTGATTTCGACTCCATCGCAACCGGCGTCGAGGGCAATTGTTGTGGCGAGACAAAAGCCATCAATGACCGCTTGAATGTCGTCCCTTTCCATCCACTTTGGGACTTCTCGGGTGATGACTTCGGGAACGCGACTCGGTGCCCATAACGGTGACTGATGAAAAGCAGAGGAGCCTTGTCCACCGGCGTGATCCAGCGAAGCAATGACGATTGCATCGTGGGCGTGACACGCTTCGACAATGCTGGACCAACTTGGCCCACAAAGATCTGCTCGGGGAGCACGTTCGTATGGCCAGTCGCTTTCGTGAACGCTTGCCCCCTCGGTGACGATCAATCCGCATCCGCCCCGCGCACGACGTTGGTAATATGCGACATGACGATCACTGAATGATCGATCGTGATTGCCGAGGTTGGTCACATGTGGACCGAACATGATTCGATTCGGCGCCGTGCGCGAGCCAAGCTGAAGAGGTGATAGCAACCGCATCAGCGCACGCTGATGGGCCGGGGCGTACTCAGCCCAACTCCTCGCGAATGATCCATTGTTGGTTTAGGGATGAGCTTGACAGTGGCGAGATCCAAAAGTTGCTGACCATGGCCAAGAACGCATTCTGGATCGGGACCATCGAGGGCTAGCCCCGTAAAAAATTTCGCTGCCATGCATCCACCCTGACATGAGTCGTAATTTCCACACGTTGTGCAGGCGCCGGCAGAGTCCGGTTGACGCAGGGAGAGAAATAGATCGCTGTTCCGCCACACATGGGTAAAACCACCCAGATCGTGAACCGATCCGGCCTTGAATTGATCGTGAATGACGAACGGGCATGCGTAGACATCACCGATCGGATCGATGAGACAAACCACCCTTCCGGCTCCGCACATGTTGAGCCCAGGCAATGCCTGACCGAGTGCGTTGAGGTGGAAGAACGAATCGCCGGTCAGGACAGTGTCGCCATGATTGATTAGCCACTCATAGATTTGCCGCTGTTGAACTTGAGTTGGGTGCAAATCGTTCCAACTAACGGCACCGCGACCTGAGGGGCGCAGCCGAGTAAGACGAAGTTGTGCTCCGTACGAATCGGCTAGTGCCTTGAAGTCATCCAATTGATCCACATTATGACGGTTGACAACAACCGAGATCTTGAACGGACCAAAATTCGCCTCTCTCAGATGATCCATCGCCTGGCGGGCAAGTGCATACGAACCGACCCCGCGGACGGCATCGTTCGTCGCGGCGTCAATTCCGTCCAAACTGATTTGGATGTCGATGTACTTCATAGATGCCAAGCGACGAGCGTTGGCTGCATTGATATAGGTGCCGTTGGTGGAGAACTTGACGCCGATGTTGTTCATTTCGGCATGTTCGAGAATGTCAAAAAAATCTTGACGAATCATCGGCTCGCCACCACCAATGTTGATGTAGAACACTTGCAGGTCACGTAGTTCGTCGAGTACGGCCTTGGCCTGTCTAGTTGTCAATTCGCGCGGATCGCGTCGACCGCTACTCGATAGGCAGTGGATGCATTGCAGATTGCATGTATAGGTGATTTCCCATGTCAAGCAGATGGGCGCATCGAGTCCTTGCTTGAGTTGGGCGACAAGAGTGTTAGCGGACACGAATCATGTCCGATGAATGGAGCGAGTCAACGGCACTAACAAAACTTGGCCATCGATCTGGGTGTACGCCGATTGCTGTCAAGGTGTCGGCTAGCGTTTGATACTTGGCCAAGTCTCGGACTACCGCCACAACATCGGGGTGTCGAAGAAAGACAAGTTTGCGGTTACCGAAGTGATAGGCAAGGGCTCCGAATGGTTCGGCGCGCAGCGACACGCGAGGGTCAAGTTCATAGGCCGTATCGAGCGTTACTGACATTTGAAATTACTCAGTAAACACCACACATACCGTCAATTGAAATTTCCTCAAGGAGAAGCTCTTCAACAACAAGGATGTTTAAAGGCTCCGCGGTCGTCGTGGGTTCGGCGATTTCGGTTGCCTCCAGTGTCACAGTGGGTTCCATAGTTCTCCACAGTACTCAGGAGACCTCTCGTTGAGTAGCGTCGGCAGTGACCAATCAATGGAGGGATCGCGTGAAAACGAAGGCAGCAATTTTGTGGGAAAGAAATGCTCCATGGAGTGTCGAAGACATTGAACTTGACGCACCCGGTCCAGGAGAGGTGTTGGTCAAACTCCACGCTTCTGGTCTCTGCCACAGCGACGAACATCTGGTCACCGGTGACTTGCCATTTGAGTTGCCGATCATTGGCGGACACGAAGGCGCGGGTGTAGTCGAACAAGTTGGGACCGGAGTGAGCTGGCTACAACCAGGTGATCACGTGGTGTTTGGATTCATTCCATCGTGTGGACGTTGCGTCAGCTGTAGCACAGGTCATCAGAATCTTTGTGATCTCGGTGCGTACTTGGGATCCGGCAAACAGATTGCCGATCAGACAGCGCGTCACCACAGCAACGGAAAAGATCTTGGCGTGATGTGCTTGCTTGGAACATTTGCCGAGCACACCGTTGTCAATGAGGCGAGTTGCATCAAGATTGAAAAGGATGTGCCGTTGGACCGCGCGTGCTTACTCGGTTGCGGTGTCGTCACCGGCTGGGGTAGCAGCGTGTACGCCGCAGAAGTAACCCCAGGTGACACGGTCGTTGTCGTTGGCGCAGGCGGCATCGGTGCCAACGCAATCCAAGGTGCGCGTATTGCTGGTGCCAAACAAATTGTCGCCATAGACCCAGTTGAATTTAAACGCGAAAAGGCGATGGAGTTTGGCGCAACTCACACTTCCAAGTCGATGACCGAGGCAGTTGAACTTGTCAGGGACCTGACGTACGGGGCGATGGCCAACAAAGTGATCATGACGATGGGCGTCGGTAATGGTGCAGTGATAGGCGAAGCGATGGCGCTTACTGCGAAGCGCGGCCGAGTGGTAGTGACGAATATTCATCCATTGCTGGAGTTCGGCGCATCAATCAGCCTCGCGGATCTCACCCTTATGGAAAAGCAATTGGTCGGCTCGCTCTTCGGTTCCGGAAACCCGCGATCTGACATACCAAAATTGTTGGGGCTTTACCGAGAGGGTCAGTTGGACCTAGATGGTCTTGTCACACACGAGTACTCACTCGATGAGATCAACGAGGGATACCGAGCGATGCGCGATGGAGAAAACATTCGCGGCATTATCAAGTATGTCTAAGTCATCACCCTTGCATATTTCGCGCAAACTAGTTGAACAATTGGACACCGAGGTCGTCGGTCGCACCCGCGAGGTTGAACTTGTCGTTGCCGCACTAGCCGCGGGCCGGCACATGTTGCTCGAAGGTCCGCCGGGAACCGGTAAGTCGACGCTTCTGCGAGCCGTTGCCCATGGACTCGGGTTGAGCTTTGAGTTCGTCGAAGGAAATGCCGAACTCACGCCGGCGAGACTCATTGGACATTTCGATCCAGCCAGAGTTCTCAATGACGGGTATTCGCCGGACGTCTTTGTCGACGGACCGCTCGTCACAGCGTTGCGCGAGGGCTCGCTTCTCTACGTAGAAGAAATCAACCGCGTACCGGAAGAGACCCTGAACGTGCTGATCAACGTGATGAGCGAAAGCGAACTCAATGTGCCGCGGTTGGGACGTGTGTCGGCAGCATCTGGTTTTCGGTTGGTGGCGGCGATGAATCCGTTCGACACGGTGGGCACCGCTCGTATATCCAGCGCCGTCTATGACCGGGTATGTCGGGTGTCGTTGTTCTATCAAACACCAGAAGAGGAATCTGAGATAGTCCAACGCAACATGTCGCCCGCCGGTACCCCCAACGACGGATGGATTCGCAACATCGTGGAGGTCGTTCGCCGCACGAGATCACATCCCGATTTGCGGATGGGATCGTCGGTGCGCGGCGCAATTGATGCCGCGCTCGTGGCCGTCAGCCTCGCTCAGTTGCGCGGGGTTGAGACCGACGATGCGGGTGTTGGATTAGATAGCGCTCTTGTTTCGCTGAGTGGGCGAGTTCGGTTACGGGAAGGAAGCGTGCGCAGTAGCGAAGAAATCATTTCCGAAATCTGGCATGAAGTTTTCGGGGAATCGGGAGCGGGCGCAACGGCGGGAAAAGTCGGCGCCCCGATCGGGGCCAACAATTCTCGCTAGCCAACCAAGGCAAACCAGGTGAAGAGGCACTCTTTAAATCGAGTAAGCGCACATTGTCGCGCCGTGATCTTGCCAAGCACGAAGGATTCGAGCGAGTGTCGCCAGAGGTTGGTCAACTAGACGAAGCGCTTCTCGATCGGGCACTGAGCGAAACTCCAGACAACACGTTGGCAATGCTCGTCGATCTGACGGCAGCAACCGATCCACGTCTGCGTGAACTTGCCCTTCGGCTAGCGGGGCGGATCATGATCGGGATGACCAATCGCGGTTCACATCGTCGGAGTGGAGTGGGGAGGATGACAATACATTCGTACCAACCAGACGGTGGTGACATCGATATTGATGCGAGTCTTGATGCAGTTGGCGAGATGCGTCGCTTTGGTGCTACGGATACGGACCAATTAAAAATCCGTGGTTGGATGAAGCCAAGTACGGCATTGTGTTTGGTACTCGATCGCAGTGGCTCGATGGGCGGTCAACCGTTGGCGACCTCTGCGATGGCCGCGGTCGCGGTGGCCAACCGATTCCCAAGCGACTACAGCGTGGTGGCGTTCGCCAACGATGTCGTCATTGTCAAATCGCAACTTGCTGAGAAAGACACTGAAATCGTCATGGGAGATGTGCTTGGACTGCGCGGATTCGGAACGACGAACTTGAGCGAAGCATTGATCGCCGCCGCACAGCAACTACGCGATTCACGGGCCGGTCGCAAGATCACCGTCCTATTATCCGATTGCCGAGCGACTGTCCTTGGCGATGTAGTTGGTGCCGCACAACACCTAGACGAACTCGTGATTATTGCCCCGCAAAATGACGACGATGAGGCACGAATACTTGGAGCAAAAGTTGGTGCGCGGGTTGCCACGGTAAGTGGACCAAGCGACATACCTGATGTATTTGCCCGCGTATTTGATTAGTGGCAACTCGAATCGATTGGAGGCACAACGCCAATCGTGTCCTGCACAGGAGCAACGACTGGGACGGTGGTGGACGGTGACATTGAAGTAGTGGTTGTGACGACGGGATTGGTTTGCACGGGTGCGCTGCTTTCCGGAGCAACTTGATCGGTGCTTGATCCGGTGCTTGATCCGGTGCTGGTATCCGTAGGAATTGTTGTCGTCGTCGTTCCGAGACTTGCCTTACCTTGGAAGATTGCCAAAATCTGGCGCATCCGTTCATTTTGAATCGTCGGCACGAGAACGGATTGGTCGCCGATCATCTGTCCGTAAGCCTCCACCGTGTAGGTCGCAATCTTGTTGGTGTTGAGATTTCGCATCGCTTGAGCCAATTGAAGCATCGTGATTGGCGAGAGTTGATCATCGGTGATGACGTTTTTCAAAGCAGCGTTGAGCAATTGGTTGGCCACTCTTGGGCTCTTGGATCCCTTGTCCAGTGCTCTTTGCATTGATCGGCGAATGAAATCCTGCTGCCGACCGATCCGACCCAAATCTCCTGTTCCGTCCTGCACCCATTTTCCACTTGCAGGGTCGAGGTATCTGTATCCCGAACGAGATCGAACGTAGGCGAGGGCGTGATCACCCGAAAACTCGAAGCATCCGGCTACGGGAACGTAGAGACCAGTCTTTTGATCTCTCGTCGGATAGAGAAACGGCACGCTTACGCCACCAACTGCGTCAACGATTTGTTTAAACGCGCAAAAATCAATATTCACGTAGTGATCGATCGGTACGCCAAAGTTCTGATAGATCGTGTCAATCAATCGGTTTGGGTTCTTTCGATCGAAGGCGGTATTGATCCGGTTCGATCGGGTCGAACTGGCGATCTTCACCCACAGGTCACGAGGAAAGGAGAGAAACGCGGCTTGATTGTCAATCGGGTTGACTCGAATCACCATGATCGTGTCGCTGCGTTCGCCAAAACTGGTTCGGTCGCCAAAGGCTCCTGCGTACGGCGAGTTTGGATCGACACAACTCCCGTTGTCCGAACCGGTGAGCAGGAAGTTCTGCGACTTCAGGTCGCCCTCCGTAAGGGTCCATTCGTCGGACGGGGCAATAACCGCATCGGCTACCACAGTTCCCGGAGTCCCGTTGTTGATGGACACCACCTGACGGCTATCCAAGCGTTGACCAGCCCAAAAAATACCGATTCCGGCGACGATCAACACGGTGGCCACGACGATGTTCATTATCAACACCAAACGGTGGAGCAATGGCCGTTTGTATTTGTGTTTTCGAATTGCCATGTCGGGTCTCAGGGTAGTGCTGTTACGACCTTGAAGTTGGGGCGAGTCGAACCTGTACGGTGATTGCATTCTGGTCGTGCGTCACCGTCTCGACTTCGTCGAGTCCCCCTGCGTTGCGAAGATCGTGCATGCACGAATTAATGAGTTCCAACTGATCCTCAGTCGCAGAAATCTTTAGATACTCGACTGCAGTCCGCTGGGAAGTTTTGCCTTCAGTTTTTGCTCGTCGAATTTGAGAAAGCACCTCACCAACTGTCGTCAGCAATTCTTCGTAGTCACCAAGTTCGGCGATGTCAGCTAGAAGTTCACCAGTTGACGGCCATTGATTCTGATGAATCGAGTCCGCTTGCCACCAACTCCACACTTCCTCGGTGACAAACGGCAACATCGGGGCAAACAGTCGTTGCATTGTGTTGAGTGCGCGATGAAGCGAAGTTGTAGCTGACGCGGAATCTTTCATTCCTTCGTATGCACGAGTCTTAACCATTTCCACGTAGTCGTCGCAGAACCACCAAAAAAATTCCTCCGTTCGCTCGAGAGCTCTGGCATAGTCAAAATCTTCCAGCGCCTGCGTGGATTCGCTCACGACGCGGGCAAGCCGGTGCAACATCGCCACGTCGATGGGTTGTCGTGGGATCGCCGACGCATCGGCATCGTCGAGACCGATTACGAACTTGGAAAGGTTGAGCAATTTGGTGGCCAGCTTGCGACCAACTTTCATTTGATCTTCGCTGAATGCGGTATCCACTCCTGGTCGAGCGCTCGTTGCCCAGTAGCGAACCGCATCGCTACCGTATCGATCGAACAAGTCGGCCGGGGTCACGATATTTCCTTTTGACTTCGACATCTTTTGGTGATTCGGATCCAACATCCAACCGGAAAGAGCGGCGTTACGCCAAGGCACTACGCCATGTTCGTAATGTGAGCGCACGACCGTCGAAAACAGCCAGGTTCGAATGATTTCATGCGCCTGTGGGCGCATGTCCATGGGGAAGACTCGAGAAAACAAATTCTCGTCATCTATCCAATGTCCTGCTATTTGCGGAGTCAGTGACGACGTGGCCCATGTGTCCATGACATCGGGATCACCAATGAATCCACCGCTACGTCCGCGTTGAGATTCATCGAATCCGTTCGGCACGTCGGAGCTTGGATCGATGGGAAGCTGCTTGCTGTCGGGTAGAAGGGGTGATTCGTAGTCCGGTTGGCCATTGGCGCCGATCCGGTACCACAGTGGAATCGGCACACCGAAGAATCGTTGCCTGCTAATCAACCAGTCACCGTTCAGTCCTTCGATCCAATTGTCGTAGCGATGCTCCATGAAATCTGGATGCCAGGTGAGTTCAGTACCGCGCTGGATAAACGCTGTTCGAAGCGCGTAGTCGCGACCTCCGTTGCGGATGTACCACTGGCGGCTGGAGACGATCTCGAGTGGACGTTCTCCGCGTTCGTAAAACTTCACTTGATGGGTGATTGCGCGCGGTTCGCCACGCAGACTGCCGCTCGCGCGCAGCATGTCCACGCAGATTGTTTGCGCCTGTTTAACGGTCTTGCCGGCGATTTGGGAATAGGCGTCGCGGGCCGATGCCGAGCCCATTGCCTCGGGAGCGTCGGCGAGAATTCGCCCATCGCGTCCGATGATGACTCGTGCCGGCAGATTTAACTCGCGCCACCAAATGACGTCGGTGAGATCGCCAAATGTGCAGACCATGGCAATACCGGTGCCCTTGTCAATTTGGGCAAGTTGGTGTGAGAGGACCGGAACCTCGACATCAAATAACGGTGTTCGCACCGTTTGTCCAATGAGTGATGAATATCGCGGATCATCGGGGTGTGCAACCAGGGCAACGCATGCGGCGATGAGTTCCGGCCGTGTCGTTTCGATGATCACATCGCCGTTGCCGTCGCCGCGGGCAAAAGCAATCGAATGATACGCACCGGGGCGTTCGCGATCTTCGAGTTCGGCCTGCGCAACCGCTGTGCCAAAGTCGACATCCCACAAAGTCGGTGCCTCCTGCGGGTACGCCTCGCCACGGGCCAAGTTATTTAAGAATCCCTGTTGGCTCGTTCGCCTGGCACGGTCGCCGATCGTCGTGTACAGCAGTGACCAATCAACGGACAGGCCGAGTCGCCGAAACAGAACTTCGAAAATTTTTTCGTCCTGACTGGTCAGTTGCTCGCACAATTGAATGAAATTGGGACGAGATATTGCAGTATTGCGATGACCCTTTGGTACATCGCCGTTGAACGGCGGCGTGAACGATGGGTCGAACGGCACAGTTGGATCGCATGAAACTCCGAAATAGTTTTGCACCCGACGCTCGGTTGGCAACCCGTTGTCGTCCCAACCCATTGGGTAGAACACCGATTTACCGCGCATGCGCCAAAAGCGCGCTACGGCATCGGTATGGGTGTAACTGAATACCTGGCCCATGTGCAACGATCCGGACACCGAAGGTGGCGGGGTGTCAATTGAAAAAATGTTGTCCCGCTGTGCACTGCGGTCAAATGAGTTGATCCCGATGCGATCCCACGTCTCGATCCAGCGTGCCTCAATGTTTTCGAGTCCAGGTTTGTCGGGCACTCTCATTTCTGGCGCCGAGAATTTGTGATCGGGTGTGTCACTCATCGTCGTGTAACGGTAGTGCCATCAGGTTGGGCTTGGCATCCACACTCGCCTCTAGGCTTGAGCCGTGCTTCATCTCTATGACACCGCCACACGCGAGGTTCGCGCGCTCAAACAACGTACGCCGGGCCACATTGATATTTACCTGTGCGGTCCAACGGTTTATGGGCCGCCGCATCTTGGCCACGGGCGGGCGACCGTTGTCTATGACATTTTGCGCCGCTATCTGGAATGGAGCGGCGTGAGGGTACGCCTGGTCTCAAATGTCACCGACATTGATGACAATATTATTGAACGTGCATTGCGCGAAAATCGCCCATGGTCGGAGATTGCGCACCACTGCGAAAACGTGTGGTTTGAGGCAATGGGCAAACTTGGTGTCGGTACTCCAACCCTCATACCTCATGCCACGGAATATGTCGAACAAATTGTGGAGATGATCGCCCAATTGGTGGCCAGCAATGCCGCCTACGCGACAAGTGATGGCGTGTATATGGACGTCACCACCGTGCCTGACTACGGAATGCTCGCTCACCAACCTTTGGAAGAAATGATGAGTGGCGGTGGCGATCGGCAAGTAGTCGGTTCGGCCGAAAAACGAAATATGGCGGATTTTGTACTGTGGAAATTTTCCAAGCCCGGTGAACCATCCTGGCCATCGCCGTGGGGGGCTGGTCGTCCCGGTTGGCACAGTGAATGTGTGGTCATGAGTTTGGCATTACTCGGCGAAGACTTTGACCTTCATTGCGGAGGAGTAGATCTCATCTTTCCGCATCATGAAAATGAGCGGGCCCAGGCCGTCGCACTAGGAAAGGCATTTGCTCATCACTGGATGCATCACGCCTTTATCGTCGACGCCGAGGGCATCAAAATGTCGAAGAGTCTCGGAAATGTCGACAACCTTCTCGATCTCGTCGAACACTTCGATCCTCGCGCCTATCGGATGTTGTTGTTACAGACTCATTATCGATCGCCCGTAAAAGTTAGCCAGGAAACGATCAACGCGGCGGTGAATTCGGTTGCCGGTCTCGATGCATTCGCCGCTCGGATGACCGAACTTGCAACTCAAGCACCGGATCCGACAGTGCTTGGGCGATTCAGAGAGATCATGGACAACGATCTGGATACGCCGGTAGCTACCGCTCACATGTTCGACACGGTTCGTCTAGCCAACACGGCATTGGACCAGGGAGACACAAACCGAGCGGCTTCACTCGGCGCCGCCGTCATCGACATGTTTGAAGCCGTTGGTCTCGCGTTGAATACGGCCGAAAATGTTGATGCAACCATCGTTCGTCGAGCCGCGGAACTGGATGCGGCACGAGCGGCGAAGGATTTTTCCACCGCCGATGCGATTCGCGATGAGTTGCAGGCCGCAGGCTTTCTCATCGAAACCACCAAAGACGGAACCCGCGTTCGTCGCGGGTGAATCGTTCAACGTGTTAGCAGCGATATGAGCGGCACGATAAGCATGCGCGAACCACTACCGCGCGGGTTTTGGATCATTTGGTCAACGGTTGCCCTCGACATGGTCGGGTTCGGCATTGTCGCGCCGATTCTCGGACGCTACGCGGATCGATACGGAGCCAGCGGGTTCGAGGTCGGATTGTTGTTCGCTTCGTTTTCACTCGCTCAGATGGTGTTCGCCCCAATTCTTGGTCGCTGGTCAGATCGCATCGGTCGCAAGCCCGTGATCATCATTTCGCTACTCGGTAGTGCGCTCGGTAGTTTCATCACAGGTGCGGCGGGTGCGCTATGGGTGTTGTTTGCTGGTCGGCTTATCGACGGCGCATCCGGGGCGAGCATTTCAGTTGCCCAGGGCGCAGTTACGGATATTGCCTCGCCGCAACAACGCGCTCGAATGCTCGGACTGTTGGGTATGGCCTTTGGCGTTGGTTTTGTCATCGGGCCGGCACTCGGCGGACTTGCATCGCTAGGTGGGCCGCACGTGCCGTTTTATCTCGCAGGTGTTCTGGCGCTGATCAATGCTGGCGCCGCGGTCATCCGACTTCCCGAAACCCGAACGCGCGAACTTCGACAAGTGCCACGTGCAACGCGTCGAACTTCGCCTCGCCAGATCACCTCATATGTGGTGATCGGATTTCTTGCCACCGTTCCATTTGCCGGATTCGAAGCGACTTTTTCGTTGTTCGGGGGTCGGCGTTTCAATTTCACGGAAGGGTCGACCGCAATCGTCTTCCTCCTAGTTGGCGTCTTGATGTCGGTTGTGCAAGGTGCGCTCATATCGCCGTTGACGAAACGCTTTGGTTCACTGAGACTCGTCGTGCTTGGTCAGACGTTGGTCGCGATCGGATTGCTCGCTCTCGGTGCATCAACAATTCTCGCGACCATGTGTTTCGCTCTCGTACTTATGGTGCTCGGTGCGGGAGTGGCAACACCATCGTTAACCGCACTCGTTGCTAATAGCGCAGATGACAACCGTCGCGGCGAGATGCTCGGCGTCCAGCAATCGGCATCGGCGTTGGCTCGTGTCGTCGGGCCACCGCTTGCAGGATTGGCCTTTGACGGTGTCGGGATCGGCGCCCCGTACACCTTTGGCGCGTTGATTTGCTTTGCTGCCGTCATCGTGGCACGCAAAAGGTTGTGACAACACAAGAGGAATCGATGAGGTATCAGCCCGCGCTCGATGGACTGCGCGCGCTCAGCGTGATTGCAGTCATTGCCTACCACGCCGGCTTGGCATGGATCCCCGGCGGATTTATTGGTGTCGAAGTGTTCTTCGTCGTCAGCGGATATCTGATCACGACTTTGCTCATAGAGGAGCGTCAAGTCAGCGGTCTGGTCAATCTCAAACAGTTCTGGATTCGTCGTGCTCGTCGACTATTGCCCGCACTATCAGTCATGTTGTCGGCATGTGCAATCGCAGTGGCATTTTTTAAGCCAGAGTTCGCGCCAGCGTTTCGACGTGATGTGTTGGCAGCGGTGTTCTACTTCTCAAATTGGTGGCAAATCTTTTACGTCACCGTTCCGTACTTTGCCCCGCTTGATCCACCAATTTTGCGTCACCTGTGGTCGCTGGCCGTCGAAGAGCAGTGGTATCTCGTATGGCCGGTCGTGTTCAGCCTTGTGTTGTGTCGGCGAAGCGTGCGACTGCGTCGCAACGGATTGATCGTTGTCTCGATAGCCGTGGCGATCATGATCCTCACTGCGATGTTGTACGCGCCGGACGACGAGACTCGCACGAATTTTCTTTATCTCTCGACTCTCACCCGATCGACAGGATTGTTGTGCGGCGCCGGCCTCGCATTTTTCTGGCGTCCGTGGTCACGCAAGCCACTGAGTCGAGCGCAGCGAACTTTTGCCGAGTTTGTCAGTGTTGCGGCTATCGCCACCTTGGTCGGAGTAGCCGCCTTCATTCATGTGGACGAAGCTCGCTTGTATCGCGGTGGTTTGGCAGCAGTAACGATTGCTTCCTGTGTGGTCATTGCGGTTGTCGTGCACCCATCGTTCACCCTTCTTAAGTGGTTTGTTTCGCAACGCCTCATAGTTGAAATTGGTCGCCGCTCGTACGGTCTCTATCTCTGGCATTGGCCAATCTTCCTTGTCACCGGGGCTCGTGATTCGATTGACGCACTTGGTGTTGCGCTAGCGGTAACCGTCGTCGTCAACGAATTTTCATATGTGCTCATTGAGCAACCAGCTCGGCGAGGGGTGATTGGCGCTTGGTGGAAACAACGATCACAATTGTCTGTCATGCGTCGTCGTCTCCCCGTTGTCTTTGTCGCCACGGTCGTGGCGGGACTAGTTGTTGCCGGCGTTCGAGTGGCGGGCATCGAGGCACGAGATTTGTCCATCGACACTTCCAATCAGGATGTGATCTTCGTTGCCCCAACAACCGTGCCGTCGACGGTGCAAATTGGATCTTCGACAACTATTTCCGATGTGTCAACCACGAGTACAACGATCGCCACTCTTCCGAGACGCCTCTTGATCGTTGGCGACTCTCAGGCCCACGCTTTGGCAATCAATTTGCCAAAGGGAATCGAGAAGACCTTCACGATTTCCGATGGCTCGATCGACGGTTGCGGGGTATACGACCGCGGTGTCGGAATCGGCGGGACCAATGGAAACTTTCGACGCAACTTTGCTCATTGTGTCGGCTTCGAAAAAAGCTGGACTAGTTCAACGGTGAAGGCCAAGGCGCAAGTTGCCCTTGTGGTCATCGGGGCATGGGAAGTGCTCGATGTGAAGGTAGGCAATTTCTTGTTCAAATTTGGAACCCCGCCCACCGACACATTCTTTCGAACTCAAATGCAGCGCGGAATTAAGGCACTGCGTGACGCCGGAGCCACAGTGGCGCTGCTCGAGGTTGCCTGTATGCGGCCGATTGAATCAAAGGGAGGACCGGTTCCACCGTTGCCACAACGCGGCGACGATGCGCGCACCGGTCACCTCAACGATTTGTTGCGCGAGATTGCCGCAACTGGTGGCGATAACGATGGTGTCGAGTTTGTGAGCGGTCCAACAGAGTGGTGCACCAATCCGAAAATTGCGTCAAACACTTCGTACCGCTGGGACGGCGTTCACGTGTATAAGCCGGGCGCCAAATTGATTTACGAAACAATCGCACCGGATTTATTGCAACTACCAGTAACCAAAAGATAGAGACGCCGTAAGAGCGACGCCGATTACGGTCGAGTAACTTGTGGCATGGCCGAATTTTCGCTCTCCCTCAACGACGATCAACTTCAGATCAAAGAATGGGTTCACACGTTCGCAGAGGATGTCATCCGCCCGGCCGCTCACGAATGGGACGAACGGGAAGAGTTTCCTTGGCCGGTCGTCAAGGAGGCGGCCAAAATCGGCCTATACGGAATGGACTTCATCATCAATGCGATGGGCGACAAAAGTGGCCTGACCTTGCCAGTGGCGATCGAGGAAGTGTTTTGGGGCGATGCCGGCATTGGCATGGCGATCATGGGTTCTGGTTTGGCCGCGGCGGGAATTGCCGGAAATGGCACGCCGGAACAAATGATGGAGTGGGTGCCGCAGTGTTACGGAACAGCCGATGATGTGAAGCTAGGAGCATTCTGCGTCAGCGAGCCAGACGCAGGTAGTGATGTTTCGAATCTGCGCACACGAGCGGTATTCGACGAAGCCACCGGCGATTGGGTTTTGAACGGAACAAAGGCATGGATCACGAACGGTGGTATCGCCAATATTCACGTCGTGGTGGCGGCGGTTGATCCAGAGTTAAAGGGCCGCGGTCAGGCCAGCTTCATCGTTCCGCCAAATACGAGGGGACTATCGCAAGGCCAGAAATATAAGAAGCACGGTATTCGCGCGAGCCATACCGCCGAAGTCGTGCTCGAGGATGTTCACATCCCGGGTTCATGTTTGCTCGGCGGCAAGGAAAAGCTCGAGGCAAAGCTGGCTCGCGCACGCGAAGGCGGACACGCCGGTGGCAAACAGCCGGCAATGGCCACTTTTGAAGCAACGCGACCAGCGGTTGGTGCCCAGGCGCTTGGGGTGGCCAGAGCCGCGTACGAATTCGCCCTCGATTACGCAAAAGAGCGCAAGGCCTTTGGCAAGCCGATCATCATGCACCAGGCGATTGCCTTCAAACTCGCCAACATGATCACAGAGATCGATGCGGCTCGATTACTCATTTGGCGCGCCGCGTGGCTGGCAAAAAACGGCGGCTTCAAGAATGCCGAAGGTTCACAAAGCAAGTACTACGCAAGCGAAGTTGCCGTGCGAGTAACCGAAGACGCCATTCAGATTCTCGGTGGCTACGGCTACACGCGCGAGTATCCGGTTGAGCGATGGCATCGCGACGCCAAAATCCACACAATCTTCGAAGGCACATCAGAGATTCAACAGTTGGTCATCGCCCGAGCTATCTCGGGTATGCGGATCGAATGAATTCAAATGTTCACAATGTTCAGTGAGAGGAGAGCCGATATATGAAATTGAATGAATTCAAGGAACGAGCAATGGAACTCTCACCTTGGGCACATTTGGCCACCGTGGGAGCCGATGGTGAACCCGATGTCGTACCCGTTCATCCGGCCTGGGAGGGCGACACGATGTGGTTGATGACCGCGCGAACATCGGTCAAAGTTCGCAATATAGCCAACGAGAATCGCGTAGCCCTGCATTGGCAAGTCAGCGAAACCGGAGATGGGGTTGAGGTGTGGGGTATTGCCGAAGTCGTCGACGACGTGAAAGTCAAACGACGCTTGTGGAGTGGCGTGTTTGACTATGACCTCAGTGCCTTTTCGCCGGGTGGTCCCGACAACTCTCCCGACGCGGTTTTTATTTCAATCAAGCCAACACGAGCGATGTACATGAAGGCATACGGCATTGGCGGAATAGAACGTTGGACTGCAACTAACTGAAATTATTAGTCGCGAGCGCGATCGTAGGCAGCGATTCGTTCGGTGTCTTCATAGTCTTCTTGGGAGATGATCTTGCCCCACCTAGTGTTCACGAACAGCACTGCTCGATTTGTGTAACTGTCGGTTCCATCGGCTCCAGTAACCCAGTGGTGGACTCGTATTGCCACGCTCGTGTTCCACGGCGGTCCATTAACGAGGATGTCTTCGACGGCCATGTGTAATTTTTCGTCAACGTAGCGCTGGAGGAATCGTTGGAGTTCGTCTTTACCGCGATGAGTGACAAAGGCTTCGCGACCAACTTGGGTGGGTCGGATCATGTTCGACCAAGTGTTGTCGCCAGGGAACGTCAAAGTTGCGTCATCGGCGAACATTTTCATGGCGGATGAGAAGTCTCCATTGTTGGCCCGTTCGATATTCCGCCTGATCATCCATCTCACCGCTG
>JBDTPW010000123.1:0-1931 GCA_039932495.1 Ilumatobacteraceae bacterium | reverse complement strand
GCGCAGAGCTTCGTGTTCGATACCTCGAACCTGTTCTCCTACAACAAATTCTCCATCGGCGTTCCAATCATCCCAACCTTCCGCTGTTAGTAGGCTGGTCAACTCTTCGAACTTTGTCCAACTCATCGACACAGTCCCCGCACTGTCCAGTCCTCTTTCATAGGCGGCATGTTTGTATACCCGCACTTCTTCCCGTAGCCACTCGATTTCGCAAATTGCGTCCTTCACAAGTAGAAACAAATCATGCGCGGGCACATCGCCCCCAAGGCGCAAGTCCTGGATTCTTCGGAGACCGTACAGCCGCTTTATTTCGTGGACGGATTTGCCAAGTTTCACAATGTCTACTGTTTTGTTCATGTCGTTTCTCCTTGCTGATTAGGCGATAGCCCTGCATAAAATCCGTGACTGTTCAGTACGGCGATTACGGTCTCACTCAACGTGACAGACTCCGGCACGGTGCTCTCTTCGCTTCCAATCTGGCTGTTGCGATGAGCGAAGTACTCGATGGCATCTGCCGCTCGCATAGAGAGCCCACCCGTCTCCACAAGCAGATCTAAAGGATCGCCGGTCGGAGGCTCCAAAGGGCACTCTCGATGATCGTCAGGATCACCGATGCAGAACAGGGAGGTTCTGCCTTCGCCGCGTGGCACACCAAGAATATGCCAACGCCGCTGGAGGATCACTCGGTCGCCCGATTTGGCAGCGAACGCGGCAATTCGCTGCGGCTCGTGGTTCCAGGCGCGTTCAATGGTGCCGCCTACCTCGAAGACGATCGTGCCGTCATCCTCGACAGCGATGAGGTGACCGTCCTCGCGGGGAGTCTCAATGTCGTTCGCAGAACGAAGTCCCTGGACCCAGTGAACTTCGTGCCCAGGCAGATACAGCCCGCAAAGACGCGGCGCCAAGTCGTTGCTCATGTCACTCCTCATCGCACCTGGCATTACCACCGACTCGAAGCCGGTTGGTGATCGTCATAGGGCCAGGGCCCTCGGATCGTCGTGATGAATGTGCGAAAACATGGTATCGCGAGCGTGCAGCAAAGTCAATGAACGAGTTACTCCGAACGTGATTCAGAGGTGACTGTCGGCATGGTCGTATGACGATGTACTAGAACTCCCATTGGTAGAGAGGAATTGACGTGCGAACGATGGCGGAAGTTTCTCGGCCAACTCTAGAAACGTGCAACTACGTTCCCTTTGTTCACCGAATCCGTATCGCACCGTGTCGGTACAATCGATGCATGACTTTGGAGTGCAAATGACGTCACCACCGCAATTGATCCGTGTTGAGTGTCCTAACTGCCATACGACCTTTGAGACCTCGTATCGGCCTTCCATCAATTTGAGTTTGGGAGAGGACTGGACGGAAAAAGAGATTGACGAAGCGACCACAGTTACCTGCCCTAGATGCAATCGACGGCACGATATTGATTCGTTGGTCGTCAAATTTGAATAGAGCGCGCGAGAATTGTCCTAGCCGTGACTCCTGAACTATCGAGACGGGCGGCGAAAACATTGAAGCCGTTGTTGCTGAACGGTTCGGCACGAGTCTTGTTCGCCAACACGGTGGAGACGACCACATCATTCGACGCTCTAGCTAAATGGGTGCGTGACGTGATCCTTTTCGGGGAACGCTATGCGAAAGCGCCACAATGCTCGGTGAAAGTCCCCAACCGTCTGCTTCCCCCCGAAACCCAAGATTCACAAGGGAGTGGACTGTGATGCGTTATTGGAAGAAGTGTTGGCAGTTTGATCGGATCGAGTGCCTGGTCTACAGAAAGAATGATGAGACAGGTGCGGTCGAAGCGTACGGTCAGATGGGGTGGGAGAACGCCTTCGATAAGTGGGAGTCGATCATGATGGAACCCGACTACGTTGAGATCGATGAGACCGAGGCGAAAGCATTGATGACCGAGTTTGACTAGGCGACCG
>JBDTPW010000122.1:0-5327 GCA_039932495.1 Ilumatobacteraceae bacterium | reverse complement strand
CAAAGTTATTTGTTGAGCCGCGTGCGAGCGAGTCAACCTTCAACCAAACCCCGATGACTTTCGGCGACGTCGCCGACAGAACAGTTGTTGTTGCGCCGCCTGTTGTTGTGCTCACAGCCAAGCGCAGAAACAGGCGCAGATCGTTCTGCGTTATTTGATAGGTGAGTGCGACCGCGTTTGCAATCGACACGCATTCGACGGGAACCGTCGAGGTTGCGGAACCCTGGTTTTTGCAGCGATACCACTGCAGTTGTGGCGAGCGGGCCAGTGTCGGCGCTGTGCCCGTAGCAACCGAGTTGATCCGACCAATGGAAGCGATTAGCGGGTCGTTGAAGACCGGATACTGAGCGTTCATTGCCGCGAATGCGGCCGGGAGGTTGAGCAACCCGACGCCGTACGTGGTGTCCCTTCCGGGCGAACCGAGATCGGTTGCGGTGGAGAGAAGCAGCGCGCGAACTTGGGCCGATGTGAGGTTTGGACGGGCCGAGAAAATTAGTGCGGCGGCGCCGCTGACGAACGGCGCGGCGAATGAAGTGCCGCTGACACTGTGGCAGCCGTACCCGGCTGGTTGGTTCGCTCCCTTACAAGTGAAATCGGCAGTCTTCGTCGACATAATGTTGACGCCTGGCGCCGACAGATCGATGTAGTCGCCTCGGCGGCCGAAACTGGCGACAATATTCTGCTCATCCACCGCAGTGACGGCGATTGTGTTGTCATCGGCCGCTGGCCACGACGGCGGGAAGTTTGGACCATTGTTTCCGGCGGCGGCAACGACCAACACATCGTGATCGACGGCGTACGCAACGGCGGTTGTAATTTGAGGGCTTTCTGAATCTGAGCCCAAAGACAAGTTGATGATCTTCGCTCCAGAATCCACCGCAAACCTGATCGCCGATGCAACATCGCTCGAACTACTAGATCCGCCATCGGCCGGAAACACCCGTAAGGGGAGTAATCGTGCGTTCGGGGCGACTCCTGAGATGCCGATTCCATTACCGTTGACGGCGGCGATGATTCCGGCAACTTCGGTGCCGTGGCCGTCACTGCCACCAATGTCGGCTCCTCCCGAAGTCCTGTTGCCACCGATAATTGACTGGCCCGGGTCAAGGTTGGCATCAAGGTCGGGGTGCGGTCCGCTACCGCCGTCGATGATCGCCACCGTTACGCCGACACCGGTCGATTGACTCCATACCTGCGACGCGCCAATGTCGGCGAGTCCCCATTGCTGATCGATGAGCGGATCGGGCGTCGCCGCGCTGACCGTCGCTGAGGAGAATGCGAAAGTGACGGTCGCTGCAACTGAAATAGCGAATGCGGTGATTGTGCCCACTCGTCGGGCGAGGCATGGCTTGCTCAACTACACACCCATGGCGTGAAAACCACCGTCGACATGAATGATCTCTGCCGTGGTGGCTGGAAACCAATCGGAAAGTAGGGCGACGCAACTGCGGGCCACCACCGAAGAATCGTTGACGTCCCAACCGAGCGGTGCTCGTGTTCCCCAAATATCTTCGAAAGTCGAGAATCCGGGAATCGATTTGGCTGCCATCGTTCGAATCGGTCCGGCGGCGACGAGATTGCAACGAATGTTTTGTTTGCCGAGTGTCTTAGCCAGATACCGATTCGTAGATTCAAGAGCCGATTTTGCCACACCCATCCAGTTGTATGCAGGCCAGGCAACCGTGTTATCAAAATCCAAACCGACGAAAGTGCCGCCATTGGGCATCAGAGGCACAAAAGCGTCGGCCAAGACCTTCAATGAATAGGTCGAAATTTGTAGCGCGACCGCCACGTCCTCCCACGGTGACGCCAAGAAGTCATCGCCGAGGCTCGACGCAGGTGCGAAGCCGATTGCGTGAAGCACGCCGTCGACGGTGCCGAGCGACTTGGCAACCGCTTGGCGAACCTGACCAACATGCTCTGGCACGGTGACATCAAACTCGAAAACTTCTGCGGCGGTGTCCAATTTTCGAGCGGTTCGTTGAGTAATGGAGAGCCCGCGACCGGCACCGGTGAGAACCACCTTGGCGCCTTCACGCTGAGCGAGTTGAGCCACTCCAAAGGCAAGGGAAGCTTCCGTTAGAACACCGGTAATAACTATGTTTTTGTTGTCAAGAATTCCCATATCCACAACCGTATCTGCCTGATCAAGTTTGTGTAAGGCTCACGGTATGCGCGTTGGCATTATTGGCGGTACAGGACCGGCCGGGAGCGGACTTGGATTGCGGCTCGGAGTTGGTGGCCATGACATCGTCATCGGTTCGCGCTCCCATGACCGCGCGCAAGAGGTGGTTGGCCAGTTGGTCGCCCAGTGGTCTGGGTACAAATGCTCGATTAGTGGTGGGAGTAACGCCCAGGCCGCCGCCTGCGAACTAATTGTTATTGCCACACCGTGGGATTCGGCAGCAACGTCAGCCAGTGAACATGGTGAAGCGTTGCGCGGAAAGATTGTCATCACCATGGCCAACGCGCTGGTGCGGGTGGGCAATGAATTTGAACCCCTGATTCCGCCTCGTGGAAGTATTGCCGGGCATGTGCAAGCCGCGATCCCACAGAGCAAAGTCGTGGCGGCTTTTCAACACTTGCCGGCAAAGGAATTGGGCAATCTCGAACACAAGGTAGACAGCGATGTTCTCATCTGTTCCGATTATCCGGATGCAATCGAGGTTGTCAGTGACTTGGTCATGTCGATTCCGGGATGCCGACCTCTCAATACCGGTGGACTATCAAATGCGTTAGCACTTGAGGCATTTACCGCGGTCTTGCTGCAACTGAATGTGCGCTACAAGACCCGCGTTGCACCTCGTCTTACGGGAATCCCAGATCATGATCCAGTAAGTGGACGAAAGATTCCATCACTTTGACAATGAAATTATTTGATACGCCGCGACAACAAGTCGTGCCATTTGAACCGCCGAATCAAGTGTTGATGTACACATGTGGCATCACGCCTTATGACGCGACACACCTTGGCCACGCGTTTACGTTCATTGCTTACGATCTCGTCCAGCGACGTCTTATTGATTTAGGTCATCAGGTTCGTTGCGTTCGAAATGTCACCGACGTCGATGACCCGTTGTTCGCCAGAGCGAGGGAACTGGGAGTCCACTATTTGGATCTCGCGGCGGGCGAAGAGGCGAGATTCAACGCCGACATGATCGCTCTTAACGCATTGCCATTGTTCAGCACGCCACGGGCGTCTTCTGCGATCTCCGACATTCGCGGATTTATTGGAATGGTCATCGAACGCGGATTTGCCTATCAATCTGGTGGGTCGGTCTATTTCGACGTGAGCAAGTCCGCGCGATTCGGCGACCTATCCAATCTGGACCGCGCGACAATGCTCGAACTTGCCCGCGAGCGCGGAGGAAACGTCGACGACCCGAACAAACGAGACCAACTCGATTTTGTGTTGTGGCATCCATCTGCCGTCGATGAACCGTCGTGGGACACGATGTGGGGCGCAGGTCGCCCTGGCTGGCACATTGAATGTTCGGCGTTGGCTTTGCGCGAATTGGGAACGACGATCGATCTTCACGGCGGGGGAACCGATTTGATATTTCCTCATCACGAATGTGAGCGAGCGCAATCAGAGGCGGCAACCGGCGAACCATTTGTCCGCCATTGGATGCACGTGGCGATGGTGTACATGGATGGACACAAGATGTCCAAGAGTCGGGGAAATCTTGTTTTTGTCGACAAACTGCGAGTCGAACACGACCCTCGAGCCATTCGACTGGGCCTCATCGAACATCACTACCGTAAGGATTGGGAGTGGGATACCGGTCTCATCGAGCGCGCCGAAGATCGGTTGTCGAATTGGAACAAAGCGACAAACGGCGACGGCTCGGCCGCGCTTGCAGAAGTTCGCGCCGCGCTAGATGACGACCTCGACTCGCCGAAGGCAGTGGCGATTCTTGATGCGGCAGCAAAGTCTGGTCATCGGGTGACCAAGGCCGCCGAACTGCTCGGAATTGTTCTCGGCTAGTAAGCAAGCGACGGCGTAGTTTGGAACCGTGACCGTTTCCAGACTGCATCAAGGTGCGACAGAGTTGCAGGATCGCGTACGACGAATTGTTCAATGGCCGTCGAAGCAATTGTGGAAATTCAAGTTGGAAGGATTCGAGCAAATTCCAGAATCTGGTCCGGCAATCTTGTGCTCCAATCACATCAGTTTTCTTGACTCGGCATTCCTGATTCTCCATGCTCCGCGCAATATTTCATTTGTCGGCAAGAGCGAATATATGGATTCGTGGAAAACCAAGCACCTGTTTCCGGCGATGGGAATGATTCCGATCGATCGAAGCGGGGGAGAGAAATCCACCGCGGCACTCGACGCTGCAGAGAATGTTCTCCGTCGTGGTGAATTGTTCGGCATCTTCCCAGAAGGAACGCGCAGTCGCGACGGAATGTTGTACAAGGGCCACACCGGTGCGGCGCGATTGGCGCTGAAAGTGGGTTGTCCAATATTTCCGGTGGGAGTTGTCGGAACGAGGGAGATACAACCGCCCGAGGCAAAATTTCCGAGACTCGGTGGAAGTGTGACGATTCGTGTCGGCGCGCCAATTGCGGTCGAGCATTATCTCGATCGCCAAGACGATCACCTCATTTTGCGAGAACTGATCGATGAGGTGATGTTTGAGATTCGTGCGCTAACTGGCCAGGAATATCGAAACGTGTACGCGACGAAACGATCAGAATCTTTGCCAAGCGCGACGGCGCAGATGATGACTCAGGGTGCGAGTGGTGACCAAACGTGACAGTGACGATGGAACGAAATTGGTAAGCCATTGAGGTTGCCTGCAACCTAGACTTGTCGTGTTATGGCGCCTCAAGACGGTGAAATTGAAATCACGCTGCCCGATGGTTCTGCACGTTCGCTGCCTAAGGGTTCATCGGGTGCGGATTTGGCTGCCAAAATCGGCTCGCGATTGGCCAAAGCGGCCATCGCCGCGACTGTCAATGGTTCGGAGGCTGATTTAGATTGCGAACTTTCGGATGGCTCACGCGTCGCAATCGTGACCGCGGATTCCGAAGCCGGGCGTCACATTTTGCGCCATTCCACCGCTCACCTGATGGCTCAAGCCGTTGTCCAGTTGTTTCCTGGAACCAAGTTCACAATCGGCCCGGCAATCGAAGACGGCTTCTATTACGACTTTGATCTTCCAAACGGACGCACATTTAGCCAGGACGATCTGGCCGCCATCGACGCGCGCATGCGCGAGATCATCAAGGCAGATCAGCCATTCACCCGTGAAGAGATGAGCGCGGCACAAGCGTTGAAACTATTCGCCGATCAACCATACAAATGCGAAATCATCGAGCGT
>JBDTPW010000121.1:0-29071 GCA_039932495.1 Ilumatobacteraceae bacterium | reverse complement strand
AGGTGCGAGACCTCGATGGTCTATGTGCACCTTGGGTCTCCCACTAGCACCCGTTCCCGTAGTATTTAGTCCGTGGTGTCACGGTCATTCGCCATTGCTGGCGCCGGGTTCTCGGGTGCCGTGGTGGCGCGACAATTGGCAGAGGCTGGCCACCGGGTTGCCGTATTCGATACCCGTGATCACGTAGCTGGCAACTGCCATACCGGCCGACACGAGAGCGGGGTCATGGTCCATACCTATGGCCCGCATATCTTTCACACGCAGCACGAACACGTATGGGCGTACATCAACCAGTTCGCCACGATGAGGCCATACAACCACCGCGTTAAGGCGGTTTCCGGCGGGTCTGTGTATTCATTGCCAGTCAACCTGCTGACGATCAATCAATTCTTTGGCACCACATTTACGCCGGCCGAGGCCGAGGATTTCATCGCCGGCAAGAGCGACAAGTCGATCAAGACACCCGTCACATTCGAAGATCAGGCGCTCAAATTTGTCGGCCGCGAACTGTACGAGGCGTTCTTTGCCGGATACACGAAGAAGCAGTGGGGCGTCGACCCGAGTGAACTTCCGGCGAGCATCCTGGCTCGTTTACCGCTGCGGTTCACGTACGAGGATTCATATTTCAGCCACCCGTATCAAGCGATTCCAGAAAATGGATACACGCCGATCGTTGAAGCGATCCTTGATCATCCAGAAATTAGCGTGAGCCTGAATACCTCATTGACAAAGTCGAAGTGTGACGATTTTGACCACGTCTTTTGGACAGGTCCAATCGACGCATATTTCGACTTTGAACATGGCCGCCTCGGATATCGCACGCTCGATTTTGAACCACAGGTGAGCGAAGGCGATTTTCAGGGGTGCCCGGTGATGAACTACTGCGACGAATCCGTGCCATACACCCGGATTACCGAACACAAGCACTTTGCCCCGTGGGAATCTCACGACCAAACGGTGACCTACCGAGAATTCAGTCGCCTCTGTGAGCCGGACGACATTCCGTATTATCCGATTCGCCTGGTTAAGGAGAAGGAACAGTTGCTCAACTACGTGCAACTCGCCCGAGAGGCACGCGGGGTCACATTTCTCGGCAGACTCGGTACTTATCGCTATCTGGATATGGATGTCACAATTCATGAGGCGTTGAATGCGGCCGACCTCACATTGAAACACCTTGCCGACTCAACTCAATTGCCTGCATTTTTTACGGACCCACTCGGTGGCTGAACAACTGTTGCAGCGCATGGTGCTGCCGACTTCACAGACCGCCGAACCACTTCTGTACGCGCGGACGACTGGCGATGCTTCGGTAGCGATTGATCGGGTCACGTTACAAAATGGCGCGACAATTAGTTTCGACACTTCGTTTGGCGCCTTTACGGCCGGACGGTGGCGACGGCTGACAAGTGTGAACGACTTACGCGCGCGCGTCGACGCAATTGGTAAGGGTCTGGCAGAAATAATTGCCGTTGAGGGAAAGCATGAGCGCGTCGTTGCCACGTGTGCGCTTGGGAGCGAGCCGGTAACCATGTCCGCCCCAAACCTCGTCGGTTCGACGATCGGCGTGATGTACGTGCGGATCGTGGCCAATGGCGAAGTCGTAGTCCATGGGGGAGAGTGGATTACAGGTGACACCCCCGTACACGATGTTCGATTGTCGCTGTCGATCACCACGTTCAACCGTCAGGAATATGTGCGACGTACCGTCGAAAACGTGTTGTATCTCGTGCAGAAAATCGAATCGCTGCGTGGCTCTGTCCGTGTTTTGGTAGTTGACAATGCGCGCAACATTTCATTTGACACAAATCCCGGCGCGCCAATTACCGTCATCGAGAACCTGAACCTAGGTGGGGCTGGTGGCTTCGCCCGCGGCTTGATGCAACTACGCCGTGACGGCTGGGCAACACACGTGTTGTTTATGGACGACGACATCACGCTCGAGCCGGAGGCGCTCGTAAGAACAATGGCGCTATTCAGGTTCGCCAATGACGACAAATTGTGCGTACACGGTGCGATGTTGAGCGAAGAGCGTCAATGGATGCAGTTTGAGGCGGGTGCTGAATACTCGTGGCGGTCCATATATCCGCTGCAGGCACTGGGGCGCGACGACGATTTGCGCGACCGTCAGATTGCACTAACCGATTCGCCAGAAATCCCGTTTGCCTACACCGCGTGGTGGTACACAGCGTTTCCGATCGGCATTACTCCGGATAACCCACTTCCCGTATTCGTCCGCGGCGACGATGTGGCATTTGGGCTCATGCACACCGGCAAACATTCCGTCACTCTCAATGGGATCATCGTCTGGCATGCCGATTTTGGATTGAAGAACAATCCATCGTCTTTGTTTTACGAGGCGCGCAACCTTGCCCTAATCGACACGCTTGTATTTGACAAGCACCGCTGGTGGAACTTGGCATATCGATTCGCCTCGTTTGGATTTCGCAATTTGTTTTCGATGCGATACGCCAGCACCGAATACATGTTGAAAGGCTTGCGCGCGTACATGGCCGGCCCGGCGGAATGGATGAAGATCGACCACGCAACTTTGCACGACGAATTGCGAACCTGTACAGAAGAAAAGCCCGCACCGTTGAGCCCGGAGTTGGCTGCATTGACGGTGCGCCAACCGCGGCACAAGGCTTCGCGGGCCGTCGGCTTCATTGTCGCGGTGGTTTTGGTTGGCGGATACATCGTGCCCAATCGTCTACGACGACGCGGAATCGGTACGGCGCCGATTGATGCCAGAGCAGTCGGAGTGGCGACGCTACGCAACCAGATCTTGTATCGCCATGAACGTATCGCCGAGGGTTACATGGTGAGCCGCGACACGAAACGGTTTTTCAGTCTGCTACGAGAAGTGATTGCCGCGATTGGTCAGATTCGCCGCTCGTACAAACGACTACGTCGCGAGTACCGCGCCGCATACCCACAACTCGTCAGCGACGAGGCGTGGGAATCTCGATTCGCCGGAAATCCAATCGAATTGCGTTAACTCTGGGCCGCGGCGGCTAGCAGCGCCAGCCACGTAATCCGATTGATGTTGCCTGTTGTCTTGAGCCCGACACTCTTCTGGAAGCGTTTGACGAGCGTTGTGGTGCCAGAGCCATAGATGCCATCTGCTTTCACCTTGACCTTGAGCACGCGAGCCAACGCCGTTTGGGCCGTGGCTACGGTGCTGTGACGAGTACCGCTGGACAACACAATCTTGTTCGAGTCCATTCCAATGATCGCAAGGACTTCTTGATCGGCGATGCCATCCACGGGTAGCCCGTTGGCCTGCTCAACCTTTCGCACAGCCGTCACTGTTCCCGCGCCGAACTGCCCGTCAACAACAAGACGCTTTCGTTTTGGCAGTTTGAGGTATGCGTTCAGGGCCGTCTGAAGAGTCTTGACCACGTTTCCACGGTTGCCCTTGATTAGCGGTACGCCGAGTGGAAGCACAGTGGCCGAACCTGTTGTAATCAATCCGGCGGATCGCAGCGAGTCGAGTTGCGCGCGTAAGAACAGCGCAAATTCTCCACGTCCCGTTGTCGTCAGGTGGACATCGTCGCGAAACCAGCGCGACTGAGTTGGCGCGCTACTCGCCGTATTCCAGTCCATCACAGAGACATTCGAATAGGTCTGGGAGGCCGATCCGAGCACCGCATTGGAAAGTGCATAATTTCGCGACGTACGACGAGTAGAAAGATTGACAAAGACGATGCGTTGAACACCTCTCGAATTAAGCGCGTTTACTACCTGATCGACGTCGCTCTGGAAGCTGTTTGGGTCATCGTTGTAGCCGAGTTCGATAATCGCGATCCGCGGAATCTGTTCAGGGGTAAGTGAATTGATGATGGACAGCGCATCTGGCTTACCCAGCGCCGTGGCAACACAACTTGGGCCGACCATGCACCGATTCGTAAGCGACTGGTAGTTGACATTTGGGTAGGCGGGTGCAACTGCCGAGGCAAATTCGAAGGCGATGCTTTCGCCAACCGAGTCGCCGACAAAGAGCATGGCGCCAACGGGGGCGGCCGCAAATGATGCTCCAAAGATTGGCGTCGTTTCATACCATGGCGCTGGCAAATCGAAAGCGGTTTTGAAATCCCAACCAGTGAGAGTTTTTGTGCCGGTTGTGCCCGTAATTGTCACCGAGACCGCGTATCCGTTCCAGTCTCCGCCCAGACCGTCATGCGCTGTTACGACGGATGTGAGCGTGCCGATCTGTGGATACTTGGCGACGAGTTGAGCTGCGGAAACCATCCTCGTCCAGACCATCAGAGAATTGATCGGGTCCGAGGCAAGATCTCCTCCGTCGAGGTTGACCGGGAACACTCCACCGGCCGTGCGACCACCGTTGCTAGAAGAAAATTCGGTGCGCACAACGGTTCCTTGTGGCTTGCGAATGACGATGCTGGCGGTCTCTGCCGTCGCCTGATCCGTGTATGGGTTTTCCAGCGTGACAATTGCACCGTTCACCGATTCGCGAAGCGCGGAACCTCCATACACCTGGCAATCCTGCGTGTCGCAGGTGCGGGAAAGCCCAGGAAATCTGTTTACTTCGGTAACTGCGTACGAACGGGCTGCAACCGCCTGGGCGCGCAGGGCATTCATACCTAGGCCGCCACCAGCGGCACCCCACTCCGCGGGAGATTCGCGTGGAACAACACCGCGCACGTAATCCTCGAGAGCAACCGCGTTGATCGTGCGATTGTCGTTGTTGGTCTTGTTCACCGCTCTGATTTCGCCGCGGTAGTAGCGAATCTTATTTTTGCCATTTGCTCGCGGTTCGCAAAGACCAATCACGCTCGTCGGCGCAGCTGCGCTGTCGGAACCAACTTGCGTTGTAAACGACGCAACTTCTGCAACGTCCCCGATGAGCGTGTAACCAACCGCAGATGGATCTTCGGTTGAAGCCGGACATTTTCGTTCTGCGGAGCCCCACACCCTGTAAACGCGTTGACTGGTTTCGCGTGCGACTAGCGAAGTCCACAAGCGTCCGGGAATTGGGTCTTGGAGGAATATCGCATTGTTGGCATCTGCGATGACAGCGGTTTGCGCGCCGTTCAGGGCGGCCAATGCAACCGTCATGATCTGGCCAGGATCGTCAACGGGGGCGATGATGTTTCCAGTTGGACCCCCGTAATAGAAATCGAGAATTTGCTGCCACGACCAACCGGCCGACGTGGCCCAGCCATATGCGCCGTATTGGCTCATTCCACGACCATGGCCGTTACCCCGACCGTTAATCAGAATTGCGGCAGGTATTTGGCCCTCTTCGGCATGGGCCACAGAGGTGCCGCCAAGCGCCGTGCCAACCATGAGCGCGGTTGCGATAACGGCAGCAACACAAAATTTTTTAGGGGGTACGCGCATGTCGGAAGGGAATCTCCTGGCTGGCTTGGAAAACATTGTACCTGACCAGTTTTGCGAGGTCAGGTCACCCAGATTCGACTGTGGCAGACGGAAGCGTGTCGCGTTGTTGCACGACAACTCCCGTGAGTACGAGCGCAATTCCCCCCAAATCAATGAGCGATGGACTCTGATCCAAGAAGAGAAATCCGAATAAGAGTGCAGTTACGGGGAGCAGCGCAAGCAATACCGAAAATCGTCGCACCGGTATTCGACGCAAAATACTTTGCTCGATGCCGTATCCAATTGCGTTGGAAAAAATTCCCACCAGAAAGCACGCGCCGAGTATCCATGGAGTCGTCACAATCGTCATGCTCCCGCGAATACCGAATGGGGAGATGACGAGTGCTCCGATGAGCAGACCGACACCGAGTCCGGATACTCCTCGGTCAAGGCGAGCCACCTTTGCTCCGATGACGATGTATGAGGCCCACATCGCAGAAGCCAGAAAAATGAACAGCAGACCAAGCGGTTGATCGCCGATTTCAAATCCGGAAAGTATGACAACGCCCAACGTTGCAAAGAGTAAGGCTATGGCGTTGCGTTTTGATCGGGTTTGCCATGCGGCAATACAAATTGGTCCGATGAACTCGATAGCCACACCTTTGCCTAGGTCGAGGCGGTCGATGGCCAAATAAAAGGTGAGGTTCATCAAGGCGACCGCCGATCCGAATATTGCGGCGGCAACAAATTCTGCGCGGGTCCACCGTTTGCCACGTAAAAGTCGAGGAGCCGAGAAGACTGTCAACACGAGAGCAGCGGAAATGACTCGAAACCATGCAATGCTCGCCGGCGGGGCATCATCGAAGAGTCGGACTGCGATAACGGCGCCGATGTACTGCGCCGTAGCGGAGCAGATAAAGAAGACCTCTGGCGCTAGTTTTCCCGCTTGTGGTGCGGGACTAGCACTCACTCGAAGAGTTCAGGATCGGTCTTACAGATCTCTTGAAATAGCGGTTGGAATTGCAGCCAGCCAGCGTCCGGAAATCCCGTGAGCTGTTGTGTGTACTGGGCCATTTCGTGAGGAACCAAGATTGGCTTGCCAACTGCCTCTGCCAACAATTGGGCCTGGCAATTTCGTTCCATCGTGATGAACCAAAAGGCCGCTGCCTCGACAGTTTTGCCTACGGTGAACAAGCCGTGGTTTTGGTGGATGGCCGCTTTGCCCGTGGGGAAGTGTGAAGCGATCTCTTCGCCGGCGGCAACTTCGAGTACTACCGCACCACCTTGTTCCTTGATCAATACGTGGTCTTCGTAAAAGGCACACGAATCCTGGGTGATCGGATCAAGTTTGCGACCGAGTGTCGACCAGGCCTTGCCGTATACCGAGTGAGCATGTGCGGCGGCGATCACGTCGGGGCGTGCCTTGTGAATCGCCGAGTGCAGCACAAATGCCGCGCGATTCACCGGTTGATTTCCGTACACAACGTCGCCGTGATGATTGACGCAAATGAGATCGCTGACCTTCATCAATCGGAAGCTCTTGCCGAACGGATTTACCCAAAAGTGATCCGTAAATTCTGGATCGCGAGCGGTGATATGTCCGGCTACTCCTTCACCAAACCCGAGGCGACCGAAAATTCGTAACGCGGCGGCCAGTTGCTGCTTGCGATGAAGGCGCTCATCTTCGACATTGTCAAAGGTTGGAGGCGCGAGTTTGGCGACTTCCTTTGGCGTGAGTTCTATTCCGTCAATGGTGGGGACTCCAACAGTTGGGATTGCAGTTCGCACTTGCTCGGTGATTGCCATGGTCCAATGTTACGACAATGCCACCAGAGTCGCATTGACGATCTGTTCAGGTAGCAAATCAAAGACCCCGTACAGCTCGGCAATCGAGCCCGACTGGCCAAATTCGTCAACTCCAACCGGCACGACCTTTGTCCCATACACCGAGCCGAGCCAGGCGAGCGTGTGGCTGGCGGCATCCTGCAAAGTAACGATGGGCAAGTGACGTTCGGCAGGGGAAATCAGTGCAGAGAGATGAAAGTTCTCGCCTCGCGACGTCCCGCTGCGAGATGACTGGCGCAAGTTGGTGCGCCACTGGCGATAGAGCCGATCGGGCGAGGTGAGGTCTAACACGAGTGTCTGTACACCTTCTGCCTTCAACAGTTCGGCGGCCGCAATCGCTTCCGGGACGACTGGGCCTGTGGCGGCGATGATGACATCGGCATTCGATTCGGGTTCGACCAATCGATATCCACCGTTCAACACATCGGCGATCAATTCTTCTCCACGTTCCTTCACCAATTGCTCAAACGGTGCCTGGTTGATCGGGCGGGTGGATAGTCGTAGATACAAACTGTCGCCGTCTGGCGCTCCGAGACGCTTGAGTCCGTCGCAGAGCAACCAATCGAGCGATCGGGCGTAGCACGGTTCTGCGTACGTGATATTTGGCAGTTCCATTCCAATTGATGCGGTGATCGTGCTCTGGTGCGCGCCGCCTTCTGGAGCAAGTGTGATACCCGCCGGCGTACCAACGACGATGAAACGGGCGCCGTTGTATAGCGCATAGACGAGCGCATCGAGGCCGCGACACACAAATGGGTCGTACAACGTGCCGATTGGAAGCAAGTGTTCACCGTGCAACTCGTGGGCGAGTCCAAATGCATGCAATGTAAGAAACAAATTCATTTCACTGATGCCAAGTTCGACGTGTCGGCCCTGCGGGCCCTCCTGCCATCTCAGTAACCGGTCCTGACCTAGATAATCCGGCTGAGCTTGTGAATTGAACACTCCAAATTTGTTGATCCAACCTCCGAGATTCGTGCTCACGCTTACATCCGGCGAAGTCGTCACGATTCGCTCGCCAACTCCGCCAATCGATCCGAGTCCGGTCAGTAGGCGACCAAAAACTTCCTGAGTGGACATTGGTTTCGCACCCACTGCAATTCCAACTTCGGTCGGGATTGAAAGTGTTGGTCGTGGTGTGGGCGCTTGGTTATTGATCTCGCCGCCAACGGATCGACAGAGTCGATCCTCTTCGCTGTCTTTGGCGAAGCGATCGAATTCGCTTTCCTCAGTGAGTCCAAGTCGAGTGCGAAACGAATCGATTTGTGTGGTCGACAACAGTGCAGCGTGATTGAGTGGATCGCCGGCAATCGGTAACCCCCAGCCTTTGACGGTGTAGGCGAACACGACGCTCGGTCGATCCGTGACTTCATCGCATTGGCGGTAGCAATCGAGCAGCAGCGACATGTCGTGGCCACCTAGGTTCTGTACAAGTGGGGCTAGATCGCTGTCCTCAACGCCGGCAATGAATTTCTCCACGGATGCCGGAGAACCCTCAAGAAATTTCTCACGCAAGTCAGATCCCTGCAAGGCGAACAAGCTTTGATAGCGCTCGTTGGACATTTCGTCAATGTATGTTCGCAACGCTTTGCCACCTGGTTGGGCAAACGCGGCTTCCAACTTGCGACCGTATTTTGCCTCCACTACATGCCAACCGGCATCTGCAAAGAACTCCGCCAATTTCTTGATTTTCATACCTGGGATCACGCGATCGAGGCTTTGACGATTGGCGTCGATGATCCACATCACGTTTCCAAGTCCCTGTAGCGACGGGTCGGTAATTGCCTCCCAGACGTTGCCTTCGTCTAGTTCGGCGTCTCCTACCAAAGCGATAAATCGTGCTGGCGGTTGCGGTCCAAAGTGAGCGTCGACGTATCGACGGACCATCGAGGCAAACAACGGTGCGACGGCGCCGAGACCAACAGAACCGGTGGAGAAGTCTGCGACATCCGGATCCTTTGTCCTGCTCGGGTATGCCTGAAGGCCGCCGAGACTGCGCAACTTTGTGAGATAGGAACGATCCAATTCGCCGGTGAGGTATTTGATCGCGTGAAAAATTGGGGAGGCGTGTGGCTTGACGGAAACTTTGTCGTTTCCGTTCAGGTGACCGAACCAAAGCGACGTCATGATGCTGACAACCGATGCGCTACTGGCCATATGCCCACCGACTTTGATCGCAAATTCCGCGTCGCGTCCCTGCGGAGCGGGTTCCGCCGGTCGTTGACGATTGGCGTAATCGACCATCCGCACCGCCAACCACAGCACTCGCTGTTCGATGCGTTCCAATACGTCAATGTTGGCGATACTGACCGGCGCATCGGCAGGTTTTTTCATCGAACCAGACTCTAGATTACGAGTGCAATCTCGTAACCTTGAGTCAATGGTTGATACGCCGCGCTACACGGATTCGGGTATCGAAATCCGCCCGCTGTACAGCGAAGAGTCGATCGAAGGTTGGGACTCCACTTCACAATTAGGTGCACCCGGAGAAGCGCCGTATACGCGTGGCATTTATCCAACGATGCATCGCGACCGGTTGTGGACGATGCGCCAGTACGCGGGCTTTGGCTCGGCCGCAGAGACAAACCAGCGGTTCAAGTTTTTGCTTGATGTTGGACAAACCGGATTGAGTTGCGCCTTTGACCTGCCTACCCAAATGGGCTACGACAGCGATCATCCACGTGCCGCTGGTGAGGTGGGCAAGGTTGGGGTGGCGATTGATTCGATCGACGACATGCGCACGCTGCTTGCCGGTCTGCCCCTAGACAAGGTGACGACGTCGATGACGATCAATTCAACCGCCTCAATCCTGCTACTCCTGTACGAGTTGGTTGCCGAGGAGCAAGGCGTCGACTCGAAATCAATTAGTGGCACGATTCAAAACGATCTGCTCAAGGAATACATTTCGCGCGGCACCTATATCTATCCGCCTCGACCGTCGATGCGTATCATCACCGATGTTTTTGCTTATTGCGCAAAAAATGTCCCAAAGTGGAACACGATTTCGGTCTCCGGCTACCACATTCGAGAAGCGGGAAGCACCGCGGTACAGGAGCTCGCCTTTACCTTGTCCAATGCGATTGCCTATGTCCAGGCTGCCATCGATGCCGGACTCGACGTTGACGACTTTGCCCCACGCATCAGTTTCTTCTGGAATGGGCACAACAATTTCTTTGAAGAGGTGGCAAAGTTTCGGGCCAGTCGGCGGATGTGGTACAAAATCATGACCGAACGATTTGGCGCCAAGAAGGAAGCAAGCACGCTGATGCGCTTTCACACCCAAACAGGGGGGTCAACGCTCACTGCTCAGCAGCCGCACAACAATATTGTTCGAGTTACGGTCCAGACCATGGCCGCGGCGCTTGGCGGGACGCAAAGTTTGCACACCAACTCATTTGATGAGGCGCTCAGTTTGCCAACAGAAGATGCGGCCAGGATCGCCTTGCGAACACAGCAGATTGTCGGGCACGAAAGCGGCATTGTCGATACACCGGATCCGTTGGCCGGCTCGTACTTTGTCGAGTCGCTAACGGATGAAGTTGAGCGACTGGCTTGGCAATACATCGAGCGCATCGATCAATTGGGTGGAGCGGTTGATGCGATCGAGGCAGGCTTTCAAATGCGCGAAATTGAAGACGCGGCATACAAATACACAAAATCAATCGATGACGGATCTCGAGTTCTCGTCGGGGTGAACAAATTTGTCGCCGACTCTGAACCCGAACCAAAGTTGATCCCAAGTAATCCCGATCTGGAAAAGCAGCAGATCGCTCGCCTGACGAAGTTCAAAAGTTTGCGAAATAATGAAGATGTCGCCGCAAGGTTGGCCAGCCTGACCGAAGCCGCTAATGGTTCGGCAAATCTGCTGAATCCAATGAAGGAATGTCTACGCGCGGGCGCAACTTTGGGCGAAGTAAGTGACGCTCTTCGTCAAGTGTTCGGACTGTATCGACCGACATAGAAGTGAATGCATTCTGAAGTCGACAGACGAACAGTGGCTCGAGCAATACGTCGAACGTGATTGTTGCGATGTAGTAACAAAAGGACGGCGCAGTGGTCGCGACCATGTTGTCGAATTGTGGTTTGGAATAATCGGTGAGTCCGTCTATTTTATTTCTGGCGGCGGGTCAACGGCCGATTGGTTTTCCAACATGGTCGCCAATCCTCAAGTTGAGTTGAGATTTGGCCGAGACAAGCGAATCGGAATTGCTCGGGTTGTTACAGACTCTGGGGAACGGCGTCGGGTTGGCGATCTGATGGGTGCAAAGTACGAGTGGGACGGCGACGATGACATCAACCTGTCGCGAAATGCATGGTGCTACGACGTCCCCGCCGTCGCTATCGATCACTGGGAATAGTTAGCCAATCCAGAAATCCAAGATTTTCTTTCTCACCTTGTCCGGTTTCCCCGTGCGTCGTTCGTGTTTGTCCATTTGATCCGACATCTTGAGCAATCCGTTTACACCCACATAACGAAATGGTTCAACTTCCCAGCGTCGAGAACGATGTTGCACCCACGCCAATTCCGTAAGTGGGTGGCCGTCCCCAGTTATCAGGTGGGCAAGGCAACGACCCGCCAAATTGCTGGCCGCCACGCCGTCGCCGACGTATCCACCGGCGGAGGCCATTCCGGTTTGTTGATCGAATTCGACCGAGGAGTGCCAGTTGCGTGGCACACCGAGTGGCCCACCCCAGCGATGAGTAACTTTTGCATCTCGAGCCATCGGAAAGAGTTCGCGCATTGATTTGATGATTTTTTCGTGGACTGAATTATCCCGATCAAATTCTGGTTTTACAGATGATCCGAAGTGGTACGGCGCCCCACGACCACCGAACGCAATACGTCCGTCTGTCGTGATTTGGGCATAGATGATCAGGTTTCGAGCATCTTTGAATGTCTCTCGACCGGTCCATCTCAGTTGGGCGAGAACGTCACGTGGCAGCGGTTCCGTCGCCACCATGTACGAGTAAAGCGGAAGAAGCCTGCGTCGATGGGAATCCAGCGACCGGGTGAATCCCTCCGTTGCCCGAACGACGTATCGCGCCCGAACCGTCGCGTGATCGAGTTCAACTTCGTGCGGCGAAATTTTTCTGACCGGAGAACTTTCGTAGATGGTCGTGCCGTTTCGCTCGACCACGCGGGCCAATCCGCGTACCAACTTGGCCGGATGAATGGCGGCGCAATGGGGGTGAAAGTTAGCGCCGAGCAATCCATGGGCGCCGATGCGGGAGTCAACCTCACTCTTGCTCAGCCAGCGAATGTCATCCTCGCCGAAACCGTGCCGACGCCAGACGTCTCGCTGGGCGTTCAATCGTTCGATCTGGACCTCGCGCGATGCCGCATTGAGCGACCCACCTTTGACAAAATCGCAGTCGATGGCCTCCGCGGTCAGGACATTCTGCATTTCGTCGATCGTGTCGAACATCGCTCGGAACATCTCTTTTGACTTTTCCGCTCCGTGAATCGCCGTCATTTTGTCTAGACCCATCGCCAGTTCGGCGGTTGCCCAACCGCCATTTCTTCCACTTGCACCAAAACCGGCGATGTTGGCGTCCATCACAGTGATAGATAAATCCGGTTGAAGTTTGTGCAGATAGTACGCGGTCCACAACCCTGTGTATCCGCCGCCGACAATTGCTACGTCGCATTCAATATCTTGATCAAGACTTGGTCGAGCGATGTGTTCGTCTGGCGGAAGCATGTCGTGCCACAGCGAGATCGGAGGGTCGATCATTTGCAAACATTATCCCGCTGATATAAGTTTTAGAAAAGAGACGACTTAAATCGGGGGAACATGTCGACAAGCAATGCAGATCAAACACGAATACTGATGTCGCAGGCAACGGCCAACAGAATTGTCTCGTCGATGAGTCGAAGAAAGTTTCTTGCGGTTTCGGGTGGTAGTGCCGCCTTAGCCGCATTTCTTGCCGCCTGCGGATCGGACAGCAAGGGTTCATCCGGGGGGATATTTGCCAAGAATGCCAACTTGTTCACCTGGGCGGAGTATGACGATCCAGATCTGTTGTCATCGTGGGGTCAGCTGAATATAACGATCTATAACTCAACCGAAGAGGCCATCCAAAAGTTAGCCGCCGCAGGTGGCAGTAGCGGCTTTGATCTCGTTTGTCCAACCGGGGTGTATATCCCACAGATGGTCAAGGAAGATCTGCTCGAGAAACTAGACCTCGACCGTATTCCAAATTTCAAGAATATTGATAAGCCGTTCACCGATCAAGATTGGGATCCGGGTAACCAGTACAGCGTGTGCAAAGACTGGGGCACGACGGGGTGGATCTACGACACGACGGTAGTCAAGTCTGAGATTGTGACATGGGCAGATTTCATCACTGCAACCCAGACAGATGCAAGCGGGCAGACCTCTGTCCTAGACGTACCCCCAGAACTTTGTGGCATCTATTTCTGGGCCAATGGGATCTCGTGGACAACGGAGGACACCCAGCAGTTGGATGACTGTGAGACCTTCCTATTAGACAATTTCGCTGAGCATTTGAAGGCCTTCGATTCATATCCAGGTATCGCTCTTACTCAAGGGAACTACGCACTCTCGCAGGTTTGGAACGGCGATGCCCGACAGGGTTTGATTGCGGTCGAAGAAGCGGGAGGGGATCCGACCAGGTACAAGTGGGCGGTTGGCACACCGGAGACCGAATTGTGGATGGATACTTGGGTAATTGCCAAGGGAGCCAAAAATGTTGATGCAGCATATGACTTCATCAATTTTATTTTGGATCCCGTTAACTCGCTAAAGGACCTTGCGTTTCACGGCTACAACACAGGTGTTGCCGGGATTCAGGAAATGGCGCAAGATTTGCCATTTAGTGACATGATTTTCTTTACTGATGAAGAAGTTTCGGGTTTTCGCGCCGGTGCGGTCAACAGTGCTCAGGACCGACTCGTTGACATTTGGAACAACGTGAAGGCCAAAGCCTCGGCGTAGAAGTTTTCAGTCGAGGTAGTGAATTTCGGCAGGCGGGCGCGCAGGTATTTCCACGCTTCGAAGCGGCCAGCCAAGGTAGATGAGCGATGCGATAAAAGTGCCCGGTTCAAATTTGCAAAAGGCTGCGACGTCGTCATTGGCGCCCTTTGGACAACTTGACCAATAACTGGCCAAGCCGAGGGTTGTGGCTCCCAGCAAAATATTTTGGATTCCCGCGGCCGTGGCGTCTCGATTTTCGGAACTGCGCAACTGAGTGTCGCCTTCGCGTGACCCAACAACCATCATCGCGGGAGCCCGCAGATATTTGCTGCGAGTCTTCAAAACCTTTTCGTCGCTGTCGCCAAAGCGAAGCATCGCCTCTGCAGCAACTTGGCCAAGACTGGCTCTGGAATTGCCCGTAACTTGGGCGAAACACCACGGCCACGTTTTCTTGTGATTCGGCGCCCACGTGGCGAGAGTGCACAGCTGATCCAATAACTCTCGCGGAACTTGACGATCTGTGTCGACGAACAGATTGGTTCGACGCGATGTGACAAGTTTTGCGAATTCCTCGAAATTGATCGTCATCGTGTTCGGATTAGTTCTGGTGCAGGGTTGCGTTTAGTCCGCCCCAATTGCCACTGCGTTGTACGGCCTCGACCGCACCCGATTGACTATTGCGTCGGAACAACAACCCGTTGGCGCCGGACACTTGGCGGGCCTTGACCACCGTTCCGTCGGGTAGGAGTACTTGAGTTCCCGCGGTGAGATACAAACCGGCCTCGACAATGCAATCATCGCCGAGACTGATACCGAGTCCGCTGTTGGCCCCAAGCAAACATCGTTGACCAACTTGGATGACTTGTTTTCCGCCGCCGGAGAGTGTGCCCATGATCGACGCACCGCCACCAATGTCGGAGCCGTCTCCCACCATGACGCCCGCCGAGATGCGGCCCTCGACCATCGAAGTTCCAAGCGTTCCTGCGTTGAAGTTGCAGAACCCTTCGTGCATGACGGTGGTTCCGCTTGCCAGATGAGCGCCGAGCCGAACACGGCTTGCATCGGCGATGCGCACTCCGGTTGGCACGACGTAATCCGTCATCCGCGGAATCTTGTCGACACCGTGCACTGTTAGGTGCTGACCTTGTTTGAGTAGGTTGTAACGGACATCATCGAGAGCGTCGAGCGAGACCGGGCCGATCGATGTCCAAGCCACGTTGGCAAGTAGATCGAAAATCCCATCGAGGTTGAGCGATCGTGGTGCTGCCAATCGGTGAGAAAGCAAATGCAGCCGCAGGTACACGTCGCGTGCATCGGTTGGCGAACTGCTCGTGTCGATGACAATGCTGGTTGGCACAAGTGCGACTCCGCGTTGATCGTCGGTGCCAAATTGAATGCCCGATACTTGCTTTGCCGTAACATGCTTTTCCGGAACCCGATCGCCCCAGCCGAGGTGTCGATAGAACACGTCGAGAACAGTGCCGTCGGCAGCCGTGGTGGCGACGCCAACTCCCCACGCCGAAGAGTTTTTCGCTGTCACATGACCTCTGGTCGCAAAGTGGGGAAGAGGATCACGTCCTTTATTGAACTTGCGCCAGAGAGCAACATCACAAGGCGATCGATTCCGATGCCCAATCCCGCGGTCGGCGGCATGCCGTACTCGAGAGCCCGCAGATAGTCCTCATCAACGCCACCTGCCTCGAGGTCGCCGGCCTCCTTGGCCCGCTGACCATCCTCAAAGCGCAACCGTTGCTCGACAGGGTCGTTCAATTCTGTGTAGCCGTTGGCAATTTCGCGCCCGGCCACAAATAATTCGAATCGTTCGGTGAGGTACGGGTCGTCGCGGTCGGCCCTAGCGAGCGGCGAAATTTCGACCGGGTGTCCAGTGACAAATGTCGGGTTGATTAGCGCTGCCTCCGCGTTTTCGGCAAAAATTTCTTCGATTATTCGCCCTGATCCCCAATGTGGTTCGGTCTTCACTCCATTTTTGGTCGCAATCTTGCGCAGTTCGTCTGGCGATTGTGATGGATGAACGGGCGTGCCGATTGCCTCGCTGGCCAAATCGATCATTCGAGCGCGACGCCATGGTTGGGCGAGATCGAAGTCCGAGTCGTTGATCGATACGGTCGTGGTTCCCGTGGCGTCACGAGCTGCGTTGATGATCAGTTCCTCCGTAAGTTTCATCACTTCGGTGTAATCACCAAACGCCTCGTAACTCTCCATCATTGTGAATTCGGGATTGTGCCTCGTGGAAATGCCTTCGTTGCGAAATACGCGCCCAATCTCGTACACGCGTTCCATCCCACCGACGATCAGACGCTTGAGGTGCAATTCGAGAGCGACGCGAAGATACAGCTGCATGTCAAGCGTATTGTGGTGGGTGACGAACGGTCTGGCATTGGCGCCGCCGGATTCAACATGTAAAACGGGAGTCTCAACTTCGATGTAGTCGTGTTCTTGAAACGTTCGTCGAAAGCTCGAAATTGTGGCGTGCCGAATTTCAAATGTACGACGAGCATCTTCGTTGATGATCAGATCGGCATATCGCTGTCGGTAACGAGTGTCGATATCTGTAAGGCCGTGCCATTTATCGGGAAGGGGTCTGATTGCCTTGGAAAGCAAAACCGCTTCAGTTACCTTGATGCTCAGTTCGCCTTTTCGAGTTGTCATGACCAGACCGGTGACCCCGACCCAATCGCCCAGATCGAATTCATTGACGGCGTCAAATTGGACATCTCCTATCACCGATTTGGATATAAACAGCTGCATCTGTCCAGAGCGGTCTTGGAGTGTGCAAAAAATGAGTTTGCCCTGGTCACGCTTCAGCATGATCCGGCCGGCGACGGACACTTGGTCGCTCGTTTCGCTACCGGCGCTTAACTGCTCATGGCGCGCGCGAATCGCGGCGAGCGAGTCTGTGCGGTCAAAGCGATATGGGTACGGGTTGACCCCGGTCGCTCGAAGTTTTTCCAGTTGCTCAATTCGGCGAGCCCGCTCGGCGACAAATCCGCTGGTGCTGTGTTGGGACCCGTCGTCGGTTTCGTCCGTGATACTCACTGGTACAAAACTAGTCGTGATTGGTGTTATGCGCTCAGTCAATTACAACGAGCACGTCACCGGCCCCGACGATGTCACCTGCTTTGACGTTGATCTTCGACACGGTCCCAGACTTTTCGGCGGCGATTTGGTTCTCCATTTTCATCGCTTCAAGCACGACAATTGCGTCGCCCACTTTCACGGCTTGATTGACGGTGGCGATCACTTTGATAATCGTGCCTTGCATGGGAGCGATCACGTCGCCGGAACCAACCGCGACGCCTACAGATCCTCTTGCTCGCGGAGCTTTTTTTGCTTTACCCAAGCCGTTTGAAATCTCTGGGACCCATACCTTGACGGTGAATCGTTTGCCATTGACCTCCACGACGGTGCTGCGCTCAACCAGCGACTCATTTGTCTCTTGGCTCTGACTCGCCTTGTCTTGTCCGGTGGTTGCGTCGAGCGACGACAGGTCAAGGGATTCCTCCACCCACTTAGTGCTGTGCTTGACGGCGTGAAAATCGGGATGACGCAAAATGGCGAGGTCAGCAGGAATCGTGGTGAACACTCCCTCCACGATCATCTCGTCGAGCGCGCGAATGCTTCGGGCAATCGCTGTCTCTCGATCTGGTCCCCACACAATGAGTTTGCCAATGAGGTTGTCGTAATACTGGCTGACTGTGTCGCCGACTTCGTATCCGCCGTCGAAACGCACACCAAAACCGCTCGGTATTGCAAGTTTGGAAATCGTGCCGGGCGAGGGGAGAAACTTACCACTAGCCGGATTTTCGGCGTTGATTCGGACTTCGATTCCGTGACCACGTCGAGACGCCAAAATCTCTTGCTGCGTGAGTGGTAGTTTCTCGCCCGAAGCTATGCGAAATTGCCATTCAACCAAATCGATTCCGGTAATGACCTCTGTGACAGGGTGCTCCACCTGTAGGCGGGTGTTCATTTCGAGGAAGAAAAAATCATTGTCCTGGTAGATGAATTCCACCGTGCCGGCGTTGTAGTAACCGACGGCTTTGGCGGCCTTTACCGCGGCCGCACCCATCGCCTCTTCGACGCCCTTTGGTAATCCAGGGGCAGGGGCTTCCTCAATTAGTTTCTGGTGTCGCCTCTGTGCAGAACAGTCACGAGTTCCGACCCACACCAGGTTGCCATGTTTGTCGCCAATGACTTGCACTTCGATGTGTCTTGGCCACTCGAGATAACGCTCCAAATAAATTTCATCTCGGCCAAAAAAGGCCTTCGACTCTCGCTGTGCCGAATCCCTTGCCTCTGCGACGTGCTCGGCATCATGGACAACTTTCATGCCGCGGCCGCCGCCGCCAAATGCAGCCTTGATCGCTATTGGCCAGCCGTTCTTCTTACCAAATGCCAGAATCTCATCGTTGCTCGTGACGAATTCGGTCGTGCCGGGAACTATCGGGGCACCTCCGCGCAACGCGGCCTTTCGCGACGACACCTTGTCACCCATTTCGACAATCGCCGCGGGCGGCGGTCCGATGAATTCAACGCCGAGGTCGGAAATTGATTTTGCGAAGTCCGCATTTTCGCTAAAGAATCCGTATCCCGGATGCACGCTGTCGGCACCGCTGAGACGAATCGCATTCAAAATTGCGTCCGTATTGAGGTAACTCTCCGCCGCAGTTTGCCCACCCAAGGCATACGCCTCGTCGGCCAAGCGCACATGAAGCGAGTTGCGGTCCAGCTCCGAGTACACGGCAACGGTGGAAATTCCCATTTCGTGAGCGGTTCGAATGATGCGGACAGCAATTTCGCCACGATTGGCGATCAGGATTTTCTCTAACACAAGTCACTATCTTTGCCTGATGACGAGTGTCGACGCCAACTGGCTCAACTGGCCCAATGGATGGTGGGTCGAGCATGTCGCCACAACCACGAGCACGAATAGCGATCTATACGAACGTGCAATCGGCGGTGCGCCAACGCACACAGTTATCGCCGCGGATTTCCAAACCGCTGGGCGCGGGCGACTCGATCGCACATGGGAGGCCGTGAGCGGGGCGAATCTGCTTGTTTCAATCCTCTTTCGCGATCCTGATCGATCTCTACATCAATTCACCCAAATCGTCGGCCTTGCAGCGGTGCGGGCATGCAAGCAACTGGCCATGGCCGAACCAGAATTGAAGTGGCCAAACGATCTTCTGATCGATGGTCGCAAACTGTCCGGAATGTTGGCCGCAGTGGGACCCGACTTTGTCGTGGTCGGAATCGGTGTAAATGTCAATTGGGCGCCCGACGAAGCGATTTCGCTTGCTGAACTGGTATTCGGAACTTTGCTTCGCCCGGCCGACCTGCTTCGTTTGCTGCTCACGAATATTGACGAGTTGGAACGTTTGTCGTTTGCTCAATTGCACGCGACGTACTCTGCTGCGCTGGCGACGATCGGTGAACAGGTGCGAATTGATCGCGTCGATGGAACGACCCTTGTTGGTCGTGCCACCGCAGTCCATGCCGACGGTCGACTTTACGTAGTAGATGATGATGGCGTATCTCATCTCATCGATACCGGCGACATTGTGCACTTGCGAACGAAATAATGAATGAAAGATCTTGTGCTGTCGATCTGGTTGCGTTGACGACTACCGTCAAGAGTGCATGAAGCGCAGATCTGGTAGCTGGCTGGTGATCCTCGGGGTGGCGGCAATTGTTGCTCTGGCGGGCGCAACAGGTCTTGTCGTGGCTACAAACTCGCAACTTTCGGCGGTACGGCGCGATGCAAGCGCCACAGATTCGCTATCGCCTTCGAACGACGCATTTGAGAATTATCTGTTCGTTGGTTCAGATTCACGCCAGGGGTCAGATCCGTCCGACCCGGACTACAACAATGTCGGTGCGGAAGGAGACGTTGGCGGTAAGCGCAGCGACACCCTCATGGTGATGCATTACGTCAAGAAGACCGGAGGATTATCGCTGCTTTCGATACCGCGGGATCTCTGGGTGGAAATTGGAAACGGAAGTAAATCTCAGCGAATAAACACCGCGTACCAAATTGGCACCGATGTTCTCATTCGGACGGTGCAAAAGGCATTGAGCATTCCCATTCATCACTACATCGAGATTGACTTTCAGGGATTTAAGGGTCTCGTGGAAGCGGTGGGTGGGGTGACGATATGCGTCGATTACCCGTCCCGAGATCGTCACACTGGACTATTCATCAAGGCGGGATGTCCGCGACTCGATGGAGTCGAGGCATTGGCATTTGCGAGGAGCCGTTTCTTTGAGTCAAAGATTGATGGCGAATGGACAATCGACGGAACCTCCGATATTGGTCGGACATCGCGTCAACGAGCATTTGTGACGGCATTGCTAAAGAGTTCGGTCACACATATCGCCGACAATCCCTTTACGGCGGGGGATGTCTTTGCCGGTGCAGTGCGGGCGGTGCTTGTAGACGAATCGTTAAATCTTCTCAACTTCGCGCGCAAGATGCGACCGGCAGTTAGTGGCTCTATCGCATCGTTTCCGCTTGCTGTTTACGGTGACACCGTTGATGGAAATTCGGTATTGCGATTGTCTTCAGATTCCAAAGAGGTGCTGCAATTTTTCGCCGGCCTTGGCCCACGTCCTCAAGCCGAAAACGAGGCGACCGGTTAGTCGACTCTGTTCGTTGCACGGGCGACAACCAGGGGAACAAATTCGCCGCCAACAACCGGCTCGGCGACGTGATTTCCCTGCACGAAATCGCAGCCCAACAATCGCAGTCGACGATTTTGCTCATCGGAACTCACCCATTCCGCCACCACAGACATATTTAAGGAGTGGGCGAGTTGAATGACGGAGCGCACTATGGGGTCGTCGCTTCCTTGCTCGCCGATGTCACGCACAAACGTGCCGTCGAGTTTTAGGTAGTCGGCGGGGAAACTTCGCAAATGCGAGAGCGAGGAGTAGCCCGTACCAAAATCGTCGATAGCCAATTTCACGCCCGATCGCTTCAGAGCGGTCAACGTGCGCATGATGCTTGGATTTTCATCTAGCAAAGTTGCTTCGTTTATTTCGAGTGTCAATTGATGCGCATCTGTATTGGTCTCTCGCAGGGACGCCATGACTCGCTCGACAAAGTTCGGATTGATAAGTTGCCGCGTCGTGACGTTTACGTGCATGACAATGCTGCGATCCACGGATCCTCCGTCGATCCAACTTTTGACATCCGCGCATGCTTGACGAATCACCCAGTCGCCGATGGGGCCAATTGTCCCGGACTCTTCGGCAAGATCCAAGAACGACAATGGCGTGAGAACACCGAGTTTGGGGTGATTCCAGCGCAGCAAAGCCTCGGCCCCCGCGATTCGTCCAGTATGTGTCGAAACTATTGGTTGGTAAACGAGGAAAAGTTGATTGGCGGCCAACGCTCGTTCAAGTTGTGAGGACAGAGTCGCCCTTTCTTTATTAGTTGTGCGCATTTCCTCACTGAACAGCTCGCCTCTGCCCCGTCCACGTTGCTTTGCTCTGTACATCGCCGTGTCCGCATTGCGCAAAAGGGTGACCGCGGCGTCCTGCGGCGACTCCTCAACAATTGCTCCAGGTTTGGCCACTGCTATACCAATGCTCACGCTCGCCTGAATCTCGATCCCTTGAATCGTCACAGGACTGATCATTGACAGACGGATCCGCTCTGCAACATCCATCGCAATGTGTTCGTCACCGAGACCGTCACATAGGACAACGAATTCATCTCCGCCCAACCTGGCGACAACATCTGATGGTCGAGTCGCGCTGGCGAGTCTTTTGGAAATGCTGATGATCAATTGATCACCGACGGTGTGTCCGATTGTGTCGTTCACTTCCTTTAGCTTGTCGAGATCGATAAACAAAACGGTCACTCCGCGCTTCAAGGTTCGGCTTCGCTCTAAGGCTTCCGAAACCTTGCGTAAAAATAGAACGCGATTTGGAAGTCCCGTAAGGGCATCGTGTGTCGCTTGTCTTGTCAGTTCGTGATGGAGTTGCTTCTCTTCCGTAATGTCCCGGGCGATCGCCGAGTAGTGGGCGATTGTGCCGTCGGGTCCACGAACAATTTGCAGAGTGATCGACAGGGTGCGCATGATCCCGTCGGGGCCGCGAAATCCGACCTCACCTTCCCAGCGATTGGTAGTCGCACTCGTCGTCACTTCTCTTGGTACTTGGTCGCGAATGGCCTCAATGAAGGTTGCAGCAACCGCATCATTCAACGGAGAGTGGTCGCTAACTCCGATCAAACGTCGCGCACCGTCGTTACAAAACATGATCGTTCCTCGACCATCGAAGACGAGAACCGCATCTTGCGTTACGTCGAGAAGCCCGACCAATTGCTCACTCAAAAGTCGTCGTACCACGGTGTCGGTCGCGTCATGGGCCGTGCCGATGTAACCCGTAATTTGCGACGAAACCCCAATAATTGGTTGGGTGGCGAGTTGCACCCAGATCATTTCGCCATCCAGTTTCCACAGTCGAAATTCGAACGAAAACGGGGTCGCGCTCTCGCGGGCACGATTCCAGGCCGTTTCCGCGGCCAAGCGTTCATCAGGCAAAGCGTTGGCCCATGGGGCCATGTCTGTGCTGACGGGTGCGCCGCCCAGGGCTAGCGCCCGAAACGCATCGTTGGCACTGGTCAGCCGCCCGTCTAGATCGGTCTCAAATACCCCGATAGGGAGGGATGCCAGCGATCGGTCGATCTCTCTATCTTGTCAGGTTGGCATTTGCGTTTACGGTGTTTCCGCAGTGAAAGCGGACTCAGCAAATCCGAGTGCGCCGGCGTCCAACGCCGTCTGCAACGTTGCCGCTTCAACACCATCGGCGAACTCAAGTTGCTGAGCAATCGCGTATGCCGACATGACGTAATGATTGGACGTACCTGCAGGTGGACATGGGGCCGAGTAACCGACCTTTCCGTCGGAATTTGTCGCTTCGATGGCACCGTCTGGGAGCGCTCCCTCGAGAAAGTTGGTCTCCGACACCGGAATGTTGCCAACAGCCCACAGAATCGCGCCGTTGTCATCTAGGTTCGTCAGCACAAATCCAAGTGTCACCGTGCCGGCGGGTATTCCGCTGAACTGCAAAGGAGGAGAAATCGATTCACCGTTGCACGTATATTTTTCAGAGATCGGCTGACCTTCGACCCACAGGCCGGTGATCCCAAACTGAGTGACATTGGGAGTCTCAACTGTCGAAGCGATCGTCGTGGGAACCGCGATGGATTGATTCTGGTCCACTTTTGCGTCGCGCATATCCCGACCATCTGGGGAACACCTGACCACCAGAATCACAAAAATAACGACGAGGGCGACGACGCCGATTTTTTGACGCGGTGACAAGTTCATTTCCCAAGAATAGGTCATCGGCCAGTATCCTGCAGTGAAGTGAACGTACCTACTTCAACATTGCGTGCGGAAGATCAGTTATGCCTACTGACAGTGCACGCTCATCCAGATGACGAGGCGTCCAAAGGTGCGCCGACTATGGCTCGTTATGGCGCCGAAGGCGTGAGGACGGTTTTGGTGTGTTGCACGGGTGGCGAAGAGGGAGACGTGACCAATCCGGCGCTAAAGGAACCCGGTCAGCCGTTCCATGGACTCGACCGCGACGCCGAACGAGCGCTGCTCAGCGAACTTCGACCTCGCGAACTCGCAGAGTCCGCGCGAATTATTGGTTTTCATAAGGTGATCATGCTTGGTTATCGAGATTCCGGCATGGCGGAAAGTGAAACGAACAATCACCCGGATTCATTTCACATGGCAGACCTCGATGAGGCGGTCGGCCGCCTGGTCAAGATCATTCGCGAAGAGCGGCCACAAGTGATCGTGACCTACGGCGACGAGCAATCCGGATATCCGCATCCAGACCACATCAAGGTTCACGACGTGACGGTTCTCGCATTCGATCGGACGGGGGATAAAGAGTGGTATCCGGAGGCCGGCAAACCATGGCAACCGTTGAAGATGTATTACTCCGCATGGTCTCACAAGCGGATACGCGCAGTCCACGACGCGATGTTGCGCCTACGCGGTTCGTCACCGTTTGATGAGAAATGGTTCAGTCGACCAGAAGTAGATCACCGCCTTACAACTCGACTTGACGTAGGCAAATATTATTGGGCACGATCTGGAGCACTGCGTGCGCATGCAACCCAAATCGATGCAGATGAACCGTTTTGGTTTGGTTTAAGCGACGATGAACTTTCCGATGTGTATCCGTTCGAAGACTGGATCTTGGCCAAGTCGCTTGTTGCGACCGATCCACTTGCGCCAGGCGAGTATGAAGATGATTTCTTTACCGGAATTCGCGTCCCGAGCGTGCACTAAATGGTCACAGTCCAGTACCGGGTAAAATTTGGCAAGAATGATGAGGCCGTGATTGGACCGGACGATGCGGCATTGGTGTTGTCCTGCGGCCCGGCGGATGCGATTACCGATCCAACCGTCGCCTATATGCAGGGACGACTGAAGGTCACCGGCAGTTCGGGCGCGTTGTTCGAGATTCTTACCAATGGTCAAGCAGCAAAAGCACTTAGCGATCTCGCATCGCGGGCTCGCTGACCCAGACATTTATACAACTATTCTCGGCACTCTTGCCATAAGCCGCGATTGTTGTCCCGCGCATCGCGTGCCGCAGTTACGAACTCGCCCATGTAGGTGGTGTTGGGTTCGATCGTTAGGACTCGGGCAAAGCCCTGTTGCACGATCTGTAAATTGACAAACAAGTTGTCCGAAGTTCGAAACAGATAAACAAGCAACCGGTCGTAGGTATCGCGTGCCTCGACATCTCGTTCAATCCGTACCTCCGTACCGTCGGCCAACAGCGATTCGGTGAATCGAGTCGCCTGCGGTCCGAAGCACTGCACTGGTTTCTCCGGATGCTTCGTTTCCGGCGTGTCGATGCCGATGAGTCGCACTCGCTTCCGATGCCCGGCAATAGTTAAATCCACCGTGTCGCCGTCGATGACGTCGACAACAATTCCAACTTGTACCTCAGCAGCGTTCTGTTGAGCACAGCCGAAGAGAATAAGTATGGCAAGAAGCGATCGGGAGATCCACATTCGACGAATGGCTGGTCTCATCTCGAACATGTGTGGAGCCATTGCCGATTAGTCTCGAAGAACATGTCAACTCCACACACGCAGTTGCCGCTCGGCAAACTCGGAATTTGGACGTTCGCTCTTGATGCCCAGCCAATGTCAAAGTCGCAGGAAGCCGCCGCCGAAATTGAGTCTCTCGGATTTCGTACTCTGTGGATTCCCGAGGCCATCGGGCGCGAGCCATTTGCATCCGCAGCACTGTTGTTGTCGGCGACCAAGACGCTCATTGTGGCGACCGGTATCGCCTCGATTCATGCTCGCACGGCGGCAACGATGCAGGCCGGGCAGAAAACTCTCACAGAGGCATTTCCCGAACGTTTCCTTTTAGGGCTCGGGGTAAGTCATCACCACATGGTCAAGTCACTGCACAAAAGCGTGTACGAGAAGCCGTATTCCAAGATGGTCGAATATCTGACCGTTATGGATGAGGGAATGTTTGTCGCCTCGCCTCCGGCAACGCCGACTCATCGAGTGCTTGCGGCCTTGGGTCCAAAAATGCTGCAACTCGCCGCCACTCGAGCCGACGGCGCTCATCCATATTTTGCTCCGGTCGAGCACACGCGCGCGGCCCGACAAATTCTTGGTCCGGAACCTGTGCTCGCGCCCGAACAGGCGGTGATATTCGAAACAGATCCACAGGTTGCCCGTCAGATTGCCCGCAAATACATGGGCACATACACGCGTTTACCAAATTACGCGAACAACTTGCTACGTCACGGGTTTACGCAAGACGATGTGCGGGACGCAAATGGAATGTCGAGCGATCGACTGGTGGATGCGATAGTGGCGTGGGGAACCCTAGATACAATTAGTCGACGTATTCAAGATCAATTTGATGCCGGGGCCTCGCACGTGAGCGTTCAAGTTTTACTCGATGACCAAATGGCACTGCCGATGAAAGAGTGGCGCGAACTGGCCACATTGCTTCCCAATTTCAACGCTTAGTTCAGTAGAAAATTGAGACTCCGCCAGGGCCGACTAGAAGTCCAACCGCAATCAGAAGAATTCCGTACAGGATTTGCCGCCTTGTGATAGCGATAAGTCCACTAATCACAAGAATTACTGCGATGAGCCAAAGAATAAATTCCATTTTGTTCCACCCCTCCATGAATCAATGTCTGAACTCATATTATGACCTAGACGCCCAAGACTCGGAATTGCAATTTACGCATACCGGCAAGCCAACGCTCGTGATCGGTCGCCTTTTTAGCCATGTAGCCGACGACCTCTGGGTGCGGCAAAATAAAAAATGTTTCGGCGGCGATCACCTGCGCCACCACTTCTGCAACCTGCTCGGGTTCGAGAACGACGCCGGCCGTTCGCACCACATTTCCCGACGGTCCATTGTTCGCCTCGTCAGCTCCTCGCAACATGTTGGTGTTCACGCCCTGTGGGCATAGGCAACTCACCTTTATTCCGCGATTGCCGTATGTAATTGACAACCATTCGGCGAATGCGACCGCCGCATGCTTTGTGAGTGAATATGGCGCCGATCCAATCTGCGAGAGCAGTCCAGCTGCCGACGCCGTACTGCAGAAATACCCGTTACCGCGTTCGAGCCAGTCGGGGAGCAGGTACTTGGCGGCCCAACGATGGGCATGGACGTTTATGTTGAAGGCGTTGTTCCAGTTTTCTTCATTCGTGGAAAGATCTGTACCGCCACCAATACCGGCGTTGGCGAAGAATAAGTCGATCGGCCCAAAATTGGCTTTGGCGCGAGAAATAAGGGATGCATTTGCCTCTTCCGAGCCGACATCTGTGACAATCGCCATTGCGCTTTCCGGTCGCAAAGCGTTGAGATCATTGACGATCTTTTGAATTGGGCCCAGTTCGAGGTCGGCGAACACGACTTTGGCGCCTTGCGAGTGGAAACGGAGTGCAATTGCGCGACCAATGCCGTTTGCCGCTCCGGTAACAACAGTGTGCTTGCCCGAAAGTTCCATGACGCGATGCTAGACACCTTTAACTCCGGTCAGCGTATGGCACTCGCCGATACAATGAACACATCCAACTTTGGCTCGATGCCACGCACTGGGCACATAAGTCGGGTATGGTCACAGAAACGCTCAGTCATCTTAAATACGAGTAATCACTACAAGGAAGCAGAAAACAAAATGACCGATTCACGCGAAGCAGCAGTCATCACCGAAGCACTTACCGTCATCGACAAAGCGCTCGCCGAAATGCTCCATCGCGAATTGGTATCCACTGGCGAAGTCGCCGACCTGCTACTTGATGTTCGATTGCTACTTACCGCGAGCGCTTCAACCGAGTCGTAAATCTGGCCCAAAGGTCCGGCCGGCGCAACGTCGGTGGCGGCAATGTCGCGGGTGGTTGAGCAATAGCAATTAATTCTGAGAGCGACTGCTCCATGCAGGTTCGCAATAAGTCCGGTCGAGCGACCGCCTCTGGATCAATGTTCAACCCCAAGTCGAGACTGTGGTTGTACGAAAGTAGCGTCACGTTGAATGCCACGCCACCAAGTGGTCCAACCGGGTAGTTCTCCAACATTTGGGCGCCTGCAATAAATAGAGGAACTCCTGCACCACGGACATTTGATGTAGCGAAGTCCACGGTTTGGCTATGAGTTCGGGCGATGCGAGTAAGCACGGATGTGGGAAGAGCTCCCGATACCGAGGCAAGAGTGCCGAGCGCAGCGCTCATCGAAGATCCACGGGCCTGGTTTACTGACTCATTGATTGCCGAGAATCGCTCTCCAATTGGCATGTCGCTAGTTGGCACCAGCAAGCGAATGAGTGAAAAGGCGTTTGAGCCAGAGTCCTCGGTGCGCGTACTCACGGCCATCGAGGTACGCAACGATTCCACCGGCATGCCCAACTCGCGGTGGTAACGACCGGAGGCATCTGCGGCCGCCGTGAGAAACGCTGTATTTATTTTCCCCCCAAGCGCCCGCGATGCGTCAAGCATCGGTCGGTACGGCACACGCAACACTTCGAGTCGCCTCTTAAGCGATCTATTGGTCCACAGCGGTGAGCGAGCAGGATCGACATTGCTGATTTGGGTAAGCAGGGTGCGCACGGTTGCCGCGGTTTGTGTGCCAAGAGTTGGCAACCGACTTGGATCTGAAATTGCATCGCGTAACTGGCGCAAGAGTCCGAGCGGTAGCCGCATAGCGTCGGCCATCGAAGACTGCAACAAGGTAGAGGCGTTATTGGTTGAGTTCGTTGACGCCGAAGCGCTCTCAGCATTCAAAATGGGTGGCGGTTCCGGCGCGTTCCGTTCCAAATCAAGAAACTGCATGGACAGAGCTACTCCACCTTCTCCATCTGTGATCGTGTGATGAAGTTTTTGAATGAGGGCGGACTTTCCACCTTCCACACCGTCGACTACAACGAATTGCCACAACGGTCGCGAGCGATCAAACGCGTCGGCGATGAAAAGCATCGAATGGTCGAGTAGTTGACGTAACGATCCAGGTGAGGGTAGGGCGACCGAGCGTACGTGATAACGAATATTGAATTCGGGGTCGTCCACCCACGATGGTGCACCCATACTTGCCGGCGCCGATTGCACTCGTTGACGCAATCGAGGTATGACCATGCTCGTTCGTTCCATGCGTCGGGTAAACATCTCGAAATCCAAGCGTGAGTCGAGAATTGTGATGTTGCCGAACGTGGAGGCGAGGAACGGATCCTTTTCAAGTCTCCACATCAGACCTTCGGCATCGCTCATCTTCGCGTCGAAGCGGGGCAATTCGGTGTTCATTCTGTTCGATCCATCAGGTTTACAACTTACTAAGCACGACGAGTCCGATAACTCCGAGAAGCGTTCCGGTAATCGCACCCGCCAAGACATCGCTGGCGTGGTGAAT
>JBDTPW010000120.1:0-31321 GCA_039932495.1 Ilumatobacteraceae bacterium | reverse complement strand
GCGAATACCAAAATCGGCCAGATCGGAAAAAGTCGCAAAGTGATCGGGTCCAAGATTTGAAATCACCGCGGTTGTCAACTCGGCGCGATCCTCTATAAAATTCAAGGCGTCGCTCAATGTCTCAAAATGTAGGTCGTCTCCACGAAGCTCAGTTCGAACCCACTCACCAACCATCGGCGACGGATCAACAACGACAACATGCCGGTACCGGCGCACCAATGTTCTTGCGTGTCGCTTTCCGATGGAACCCGCCCCAACGAGCAGACCAATAGTTCTGGCATCACTCTTCATATTAATTAGTTCTCTGACTTGAAGTTCTCGAAGTAACGACTTGGAGTCGGCCCGCGCTGACCTTGATACTTCGAGCCTCGAGCCCCTTTACCGTACGGATTTTCGGCGGGAGTCGTCATTGTCATGAAGCTCACCTGACCAATCTTCATGTGCGGATAAATCGTGATCGGCAAACTGGCAACATTTGACAACTCAAGCGTGATGTGGCCATCAAAGCCTGCATCGATGAACCCGGCTGTTGAGTGAATGAGCAATCCGAGTCGTCCAAGCGAACTTTTTCCCTCGACCCTGGCGACCAAGTCGTCGGCGATCGCCACCCGTTCAAGCGTCGATCCGAGCACGAATTCGCCGGGATGCAACATGAACACGCCATCTCGAGGAACTTCTACAAGTTCGGTGAGATCTGACAGATCCTTCTTCACGTCGATCACCGCGGTCGTGTGATTGCGAAACACTCGAAAAAGATCGGAGACTTTGACATCGACAGATGATGGCTGGAGGCACGCCTCGTCAAATGGGTCAATCACAATGCGCTTAGAAGCAAGTGCCTCGCGAATGCTGCGGTCGGAGAGGATCACAACGAAGCACCTTACCTAAAGTACCCTTTACAACGAATTTGCGGGTGTAGTTCAGAGGTAGAACATCAGCTTCCCAAGCTGAGAACGCGGGTTCGATTCCCGTCACCCGCTCGCTTCAATAGTCAGCCCGGAATATCGGTTATCGAGCCTCTTCTAGTTGGGTGAGATCGCGCAATGCGTAGCGGTTGTGCCAGAACTCTTCCTCGACGACGGTGAAAATGCATTCTTGCAACGGGTTCGTGCCGTTCTCGAGCACGTCAATCGGTTTGGTGAATTCACTCGTCTCGATAGTGGAGAGATAGTTGCGAAATTGAGTGACACACTCCGTGCGAACGGCCATGGCTTCCGCCACAGTGGGCCTCAGGTCGTAATTGAGTCCCGGAAAGGGAAAGTCGACGGACCCTTTGTTGGGTAGCCCCATCGGGTGGAAGCCTTGACCAAGAATTGGTACGGCGAACCACTTGTCCATGGCAAACACGAGATGCCGCAGCGTCTGGACAAAGGACCACTCTCCATTGACCGATTCATGGAGTGCCTCTTCGGGAAGCGCTCGTGCCTTGGCAATAGTTTTGTCCCATTCGGCTTCAATTGCCACCCACGTTTTTCGCATCTCTTGTGGAGTCGAGGGGCGGAGCATTGCCCGGAGCGGGTACCACGGGTCACGTTCGTTTACGTACGTCGTCACATCTATGCCGTTGATGACAACCGTGTCGACCAGGGCGTCGATGTCGACGTTGACGAGCCAAGCATGGCTGATCTTGGCGTTGGTGAGGTTTACATCACGAAATCGGGCGCCGCTGAGATCGGCACCCCAGAACACGGCTTCGGTTAGATCCCCTTCGAATTCTTTCGGCATACTGTCTCCCATCGCGTCACTTTCTGCGAATAAATTCAACTCTGTCTATCCCACCAGTCGAGCACGCGAAGTGCGCGCAGCGTGTTCCACCGACTTGGCGATCCGACACCAGTTTCTAATTCGAAATGGACTCGGCCCGGATAGATCCGATCCAACAGCCACCGGCCGTCTTGTTGTCGCTTGGATCGCACGACCTCGATGGCCTCAGCCATCCTCGAATCCGGTACCGCGCCAGAATGACGGAAGTAGTCGAGCGCGCGCAACACGTCGTAGCGCCAATAGTACGGAAACGCAAAATCGAGAAATGCCCGATCGATGACTTCGCCAGAGCTTTTGCGCCGAAACAGCCTTCGCTCAAGCAAATAATTCTCTCCACTTCTGCGTGCCTCTCGCAAGGCTGCAGAGCCTCCCGTTGCGCGCTCGAACTCGAGTAATCCGTCAAGCACATCGATCGTCGTGTGAAATGAGGAACGTACGGACCCGTTTTCTGCCTCACAGTTCCAGCCTCCGTCGGCAAGTCGCTCGCCAAGAATTCGATCGACGATCGCGCTGACATCCGCCCCGAAGTACGAACCGGCCTCGATCGTCCGCCCGTTTATGCACGGTTCAACCTCACCGGCGAAGTACATCTGCCCGGCATGCTCCCAGCGTCCATTTTTGGCGATGAGCGCAATGGCATGTTGTGCCGACTCGCTCGTCGGATCCAACCCAAGGATCTGCAATGTCTGGAGCGTATGCATGGTTGCGGTCCAAGGCTGACCAGATTCGCCACCTTTGTAGCCAGCGGGAAAGCACGCCCCGCCCGCCCACAATCCGTCAGCGTCCTCAACCGAAATGAGTCGCGCGCCCCAACCATCATGTTCCACCCGCGCGCGCTCGTTCGCCACTTCGTCGGATGATGCATCGGTCAGATCGCGAAGTACTTGCCAGCGAATTGCGGGATCGCCTTCGAGCAACCAAGGGATGACGTCATTCGACATGAATTACCCGCGGATCAAACTTGCCAATGCCCATATCGCGGCAAGTCCACCAACAATTGCCATGGTGATGCTTCGTCCAATCGGTGCCCGTTGCAAATCCGTCGCTTCGCGTGGGGTGGCCGGTGGTCGCACGACTGCCAATACATTGCCTACGCTCATCGCTGCACCAATCGCGAGAACCAACCAGGCAAGTAAATCTTGTCCGAGAAGCATCGAACGACCGACTAGTTGCGCCGAGCCGAATCGGCATAACTGTCACTGGCCATACTTTCAAAACGGGTGTATGCCTCCAACCACGCCAGTCGAGCCTTTCCGATTGGACCTGCGCGGTGTTTTGCAATACTTACCTCCGCCAAACCCTTCAAGTTCGGATCGGGATCGTATTCCTCTTCTCGATAGAGAAACATCACGACGTCGGCGTCCTGTTCCAAAGCACCGGACTCGCGAAGGTCTGAGAGCAACGGATGCTTATCGGACCGAGATTCAAGACCGCGGCTCAATTGGCTCAGTGCCAACACAGGTACATTGAATTCACGAGCCAGCAATTTGAGTTTCCGGCTTATTTCGCTCACTTCTAGTTGGCGATTTTCCGGTCGACTTTCGCCACCCATCAATTGCAGGTAATCGATGACGATGAGTGCGAGTCCGCCTTCACGGCTGTACGTTCGACGAGCCTTTGCCCGAATCTGACCAACCGAGGTTGCCGAACTGTCGTCGATGATCAATGGAACATCGAGTCGACCGACGGCATGACCAATCTTGGTCCAGTCGTTTGGTGTCGGACGCCCTGTTCGCAGGACCACCGAATCGACTCTCGCTTCGCTCGCCAGAATTCGTTGGGCAAGTTCTGTCTTTCCCATTTCAAGTGAGAAAAAAAGTACGGGAAGATTTGTGGTTTGGGCGACATGCACGGCTATTCCGAGAGCAAATGCACTTTTACCCATGCCGGGACGTGCACCAACAATATTCAGCGTGCCTGGCTGGAATCCCAACAGCACATTGTCCAACTCGGGGAATCCGGTTGGCACTCCGGTAATCGCATCCTTGTTGTTGAACCGGTCTTCGAGGCGTTCCATTGTTTCGTTAATCAAAGGTCCGACACGTTCGGAGTTATCTCCGGTTTCGCTCTCCGAGATATCGAAAATTCGACTCTCTGCGTCATCAACCGCCTTTTCTACATCGTCGGGTTCGCTGTAACCGATTTCGGCGATATCACCTGCCGCACTGATGAGCCGACGTAACCGCGCGGTGTCACGAACGATTTTTGCGTAGCGTTCCGCGCTTGTGATCGCCGGTGTTGAATTTTGCAACGACAGAAGGAGGTCGAGACCGCCGACGCCATCAAGCAAACCGGCACGGCGCAATTCGTCGGCCACTGTTACAGGATCGACTGGTTCGCCCGCAGTGTTGAGTGCTCGAATTGCATCGTAAATATGTTGATGCGATGGTTTGTAAAATTCTTCGGCGCGCACTCCGCGTTCGAGGGCTATCCCGACTGCCTCGCGAGACAGCAGCATCGTTCCCAGTAGCGATGCTTCGGCATCCAGATTGTGCGGCGGAACACGTTGTGAGTTGCGATGCCCGGACTGACGATCGCCTCGTGAACCGTCGTCGTTTGACATGTCTCTACATTGCCTGCAATTGGCTGTTGATCGCTAGGGGTATAACCCTGTGACTTTGCTGGGGAAAACTACAGAGCGACAATTTGAAGCTTGATCTCAACCTTGACATCTGCACCAAGATCAACGGTTGCCGTGTGTTCGCCGACCGTGCGAATCGGTGATGCAATATCAACCTTTTTTCGATCGATCGTTACGTTCGTCTGCTTCTGGATCGCATCGACAATGTCGCCGACCGAAACCGAACCAAACAACCGGCCTTCCTTACCTACCTTTGCCGAAATAACGAACGCAGTCTGCGAGATTGTCGAACCAATTGCCTGGGCCTCTGTACGCTCGGCGACGTCTCGCTGATCGCGCGAACGACGCATGACCTCAGCCTGTGTAACGGCACCCTGCGTGGCTTCAACTGCCAACCCTTTGGGTAGCAGAAAATTTCGCGCATGGCCGCCGGACACTGTGATGATGTCTCCTCGCCGGCCAACTCCTGCAATGTCTGAACGAAGCAGTACTTTCATGATTTAGTCCTCCTTCGTCAACGAATCGACCGATGGTTCGACGACGTCGACAGCATCGACGGCACCGACTTCCACCACATCGGCGAGATCGGCGGTCACTTCTTGATCAGCAATCTCTACATCAGGAATGAATGCGGCCGCACCTTTGGAACCTTTGTATGACCGGCCCGATGAATAATTTTCGCCGCCGTCTCGATCATCCCCACGCCGAGGCGCACGGCTTGCAGCCACCCGCTTCGTATACGGAAGCAGCGCCATTTCACGAGCATTCTTAACCGCGGTGGCAATGTCATGCTGCTGTTGAACGGTATTGCCATTCATGCGTCGAGCACGGATCTTCGACCGATCGGACATGAACCTTTGCAATAAGTTGACGTCCTTGTAATCGATAAATTCGATTTTTTCGTTGGTCAAAACATTTGGGCGCTTCTTGTATTTGCGAAGCGCCGCTTTGGCAGCGCGAGCCTTGTTTTTTTTGCTTGTCATGATCTGGGTCCTTTAACGATTAAGAGATTGAAATTGCTACTTAAAACGGTTCTTCGCCGCTGTCGTGCGGGCTAACTTCGCTACCTGGGTTAGATCCGCGCGATGTTCCGCTCGGGTTGTCGCTCTTTGGAGTTCGCTCAACTTGGGCAGTGGCCCAGCGCAGGCTTGGTCCAAGTTCATCGGCAATGACATCGATTGCGGTGCGCTTATCGCCTTCGCGAGTGGTGTATTCGCGTTGCTCAAGTCGTCCCGTAACAACTACTCGGGCTCCCTTGGTCAATGATGCCGCTGCATTTTCGCCAAGTTGTCCCCACGCGGTGACATTAAAAAACGATGTCTGTTCCTGCCATTCGCCGTTGACCTGGTAGCGACGACCGACGGCTATGCCAAAGGATGCGACTCCCCGACCGGTCGTTGTAAAACGTAACTCTGGATCTCTCGTCAGGTTGCCAACAAGAGTGATTGTGTTATCCGGCATGATCAATGCTCCTTTTACTTAGATGCTTTTACCGATGCAACTGAAAGACCTCGGCGCACGGCTTCGTCATCAGGCAATCGGAGAAGTTTGTGTCGTAGAACATCGTCCGCAATGCGAAGGGTGCGTTCGACGTCATCAAGTGCACCACCCTCTGCGGTGATATTGAATATGGCGTAATACCCGTCGTTTTGTTTCTTGATTGGATATGCAAGCCGACGCTTGCCCCACCAATTGACTGTTCCATGAACGGTTCCACCGGCACCTTCGATTGCTTTGGTCACGGTGTTGATCCAACTGTGTGCAACGGAGTCCTCAAGACTGCCATTGACAATGAGCATTAATTCGTACGCACGCATGAGCGTGGAATCTCCCTTCGGATCCAGTCAAGGACTGGAGCCCCCGTGGGGGCAGAGTGAATATGTGGAAAGTTGAGTGTAACGGCACATCAACACCCTGCCACGAGGCTGTGGCAGGGTTAATTAACTAACAAGCGTGTCATTCAGCAATCGCCGCATTGTTTTCGACTCCACCGGTGGGAATCGAACGCAACAGATGGTGCCACCCGCACTTGTGGCACGCCTCCACTACATACGCGGTGTAGTCATCGCGCTGGCGTCGAAAATTTTCCAATTCGCTTGACGTCGTAATGCAACGGCCGTGCTTTGGTAGATACGGCCCGAATACATAGGTCACCAAGACCACATTCTGGGCGACGCAAATGGGGCACAGCACACGTGTCGGGCTTCCAAAGTTGCGCGCCGCACGAAGTAAATCTGGGTGCGCATCACAAACTTGATCCCTGCGCAACCGACCCTTGCGATATTCGTTGATGAGCGCTCGACGAGTAAGTCGATGATCGATCACCCCACCGAGCGCCTGACCTGTTTCATCGGAAATATTCAGCGCGCTCAACCAACTCACCGAGACGCCCCTGCGATCAGTCATGACTGCGAACCCTACTCAAATATCGCTCACATATCTATGATTTTTGTTGCGTCGACCACCATTCATTTAATCTGCGGCGAACTTCGGTGTCACCGAGCAGACCTTCCTCTAGTCGAATCTCCATCAGGAAATTCAATGCGGCCCCGACGTGTCGACCGGGAGTAATTCCGAGTTGCTCCATCACGGCCGCCCCGTCGAGCTCTGGTCGTAACGCAGCAAGTTCTTCCTGCGTAGCCAACTCGGCAATTCTCGTTTCCAATTCATCCATTCGCTTGGCCAGCATCATTGCCTTCTTTTCATTGCGTGTCGTGCAATCACAACGCGTCAACACATTTAGTTCATTGAGGAACTTTCCGGCATCGCGCACGTAGCGCCGTACCGCCGAATCGGTCCAGCCCATTTGATATGTATGGAAGCGAAGGTGCAGAGCAACCAACTCGGTGATCGCCTCCACATCGTGCGACGGGTATCGCAATGCCTTCAATCTCTCCCGACTCATTCGCGCACCAACCACTTCGTGGTGATGAAAGGTCACACCCTTCCCATCCTTGATTGATCGCGTTTTGGGTTTGCCAATGTCATGGAACAACGCCGCCAAACGGGTTAATCGAAAATCAAAATTGGCAGACGCGTCAGGCTTTACATTCTCGACAACAGCGAACGTATGGGTAAGCACATCCTTGTGTCGATGAATTGGATCCTGTTCCAGGCTCATGGCCGGCAATTCGGGGAAAAAATGTTGGGCGAGCCCTGTATCAACAAGAAACCACAATCCGATACTTGGGCTATCGGTGACGATGAGCCGATCCAATTCGTTTCGAATTCGTTCTGCAGAAACAATTTTGATTCGATCGGACATGCTTTTGACGGCCAGGGTAATTTCCGGAACCGGCTGCATATTCATTGACGACATGAATCTGGCCGCGCGCATCATTCGAAGCGGATCATCGGAAAAGCTCTCACTCGGTGACAACGGTGTTTTGAGAGTGAGTGACAGCAGATCGACGGCACCGTTATACGGATCAACCAATTCGGGATTGTCGGTTGTCAGTTCGATGGCCATCGCATTGATCGTGAAATCTCGACGTGCCAAGTCCATGGCAATGTCTTGCGCAAAACGAACCTCTGGCTTACGGGAATCTGGGGAATAGGCCTCGGCGCGGTGGGTCGTTATCTCCAGAGTGCGTCCGTTTTTCTGGGCACCTATCGTGCCGAATTTCTCACCCTGGGTCCACGTTGAGTCTGCCCAGCCGTCGAGAATCGCTTTGATTTGTTGCGGAAGGGCATCGGTCGTGAAATCGAAGTCGAGCGAATCGGTTGCGTTGCCGAGCAGAAGATCGCGAACAGTCCCACCGACAATGAACAATCTGAATCCCGCCTGTCGAAAACGCTCGGCTAGCGGAGTAAGTTCCTCGAGTATCGGTGCAAACCGTTGAGGAATCATGCAATTCAGGTTAGGCGTTGCCCTACATACTCATCGCCGTGCGCCGTAATCTTGGGTTCACGCCATGGACAACATTTTGGGTACGGCGCCGACTAGATGGCTCTGGGTAATTCGACACAAACGCTGTCGATGGTTGCTGACTGTTGTATCCCTACTTTGCTTTATTGGATTTGGTGTCGCGGTAACCGCTCCTGCGGACGCTGCAATAACCACGGTGGATTTGCGACTCACCTCCCAAAACTTCAACATTGCCCAATCGTCAAGCGTGAGATTGGTCGTCCGAATTCCAGATGAAGCAACACGAACCGCGGTAACCGCCGATCGAACTTCCACGTTTCGAGTAATCGTCGGGCGACGCATTACTACCCGAGCAAGCGTCATAGAAATTGCCAAAGGGGACACCGCGTTAAAGGAAGAATCCCATCTCGACATACCCCTGGCTCAAGCCGCCCAATCAGATGGCGGAAATTTCACCATCTCCATTCCGACAACAACCAGCGTTCGGCGCGATGCATTGCCCATCCGCGAAGTGGGCGTTTTCCCAATCAGCGTGCAGATCGTTCAGGGACGCAACGTCCTTGGACAGCTGACAACATTCATCAATGTCTTTCATCCCGCTGATTCGTATCCGCAGATGCCTGTTTCCATTGCGGTGAGCATCACATCGGCACCAACACTTCAACCAGATGGCAGCACACTCGTGCCCGACGGAGCAAGAACACAATTAAATCGACTGGCAGATCTACTCGAGGTCAATGCGGCGCCGATATCGGTACAGGTTCAACCCGAACTCCTCGATGGGCTTTCTCGTTCGACTGTGCTCGAAGACGGCGAATTACTTACTCGATTACGTAGTCGATTTCAATTTCAAGACTTGCTCACCACGACCTATGTGTCATTTGACCCCTCGAGTGCACAGCGAAGCTCGATGAATAGTGAGTTCGCCGATCAGTTACGTCTTGGCGAAGACGTCATCGACGCCAGCAACGGGGACGCCGTTCCGTCGCGTTCGACATGGCTGAGCCGAATCGGGGTAGATACAGACGGGGCATCGTTACTTCGTGATTCGGGGATCCAATCATTGGTTCTCCTGCCTCAGGCGGCTGCGCCACTTGGCACATTTGACAATTACGCCCGCGCCTACCGGGTCAATTCACAGTCACGAGTCGCACCAAGCGCGGTGACACTGTTCATCAGCGACCCCACGTATGCCCAAGAAATATCCGGCACACACGAGAATCCCGTACTTGACGCCTATCGCATTGCGGCGGAGGTACTCGCCGAACGCGAAGAAGTTATTACCGCCAACGGCGATCCGACCGTGCGCCAAAAAGTGCTTTCTACCAATACGGGAGACGTGCAGGATCCCACACTTATGGGCCGCCTGGCGGTTGCCCTCGACCACGCTCCCCAACTCGTTCTCCTTGCCCTCAACGACGTGCGAGTAACTGGCATCGATACCACTCCCGTCACTTTGCCCCGCACAACCCGTGTCGATTTGATCAACACGAGAGACATTTTGGCCACGCTGCGCAAGGAAATTCAATCGACCTCGACAATGTTGTCGGCGGACTCGCCACAGTTAGCAAGTTGGCCGGCAATTGTCAATGCCGCATCATCCGACACTTTGTCATCGGAGGATTTTGACCGTTACGTAGCGGGAATTCGTTCACAACTACGGATTATTCGAACTTCAATCAAGGTTCCCGAATCGCTTACGTTCACGTTGACCGGGAAGGACAGCAACTTGCGACTCCAGCTACACAACACCGCGCCTCAACCACTTACCGTCCTGGTCGATCTCGTTAGTGCCAAACTGCAGTTTCCAACAGGTTCACAGTTGGTGACGATTCCCGCGGACTCCGCATACGACATTGTTGTACCAGTCGTAGCCCGAGCCAACGGAACCTTTCCGATCGAGGTTGTACTTCACACTCCCGATGGGGCGACACAGGTGGGCAAGAGAATCCAATTATCGGCGCGGGTAAGTGCACTCGCCGGTCTCGGGCAATTGGTGACGGGAACGGCTGTACTGATCTTGATCGCTTGGTGGGCCGCACATGTTCGACGGAAACGTCGCCTTGAATCGATGGGTAAGCACCCAGCAGTACGCTAAAGCGCATGACAATTCGCATCGTGACGGACAGTGCGTGTGATCTTCCGCCCGAACTTGCCACCACTCACTCAATAACAATCGTCCCGCTCACCATTCGGTTTGGAAGTGAAGAGTTCGTTGATCGGTTGGATCTGACAACGGCCCAATTTTGGGCAAAGTGTGCGGCGTCGCCGGTGCTACCGGAAACCGCCGCACCGTCCCCTGGACAATTTGAATCCACCTTTCGCCGCCTTGCGTCCGAAGGTGCGAGTGGCATCGTGGTCATTTCCCTTTCATCGGAATTGTCAGCGACGATGCAAAGTGCCGAAGTTGCCGCCAAGTCAGTGAACGACACGATTCCGATTCGGGTAATTGATTCTCGATCAGCGTCAATGGGTCAGGGCATGACCGCAGTGTCATGTGCAAAGTTGGCGGCGAGCGGCGCAACCTTGGAGCAAGTAGTCGATCTGGCCAAGGATCTCGTCGGTCGAACAAAGGTGTGGGCGGCACTTGACACTCTTGAGGCTCTCAAAAAAGGTGGCCGGATAGGCGGGGCCAAAGCACTCCTCGCCTCGGCCCTATCAATCAAACCGATTATCGCGGTCATTGACGGCAAGGTGGCCGAAGGTGGCCGACAACGTACACGAGGTAAGGCTCTTGCATTTCTCATCGAAAAAGTTCATCAAGCAGGTCCGATTGAGAATTTGGCAGTCCTGCAAGCACAGTGCTCGGACACCGACATTTTGTTGAACGGACTCAAAGCGATTTATCAGGGCAACATCGAAGTCAGCGACATCGGTGCTGTCATTGGGTCACACGCCGGATCCGGCACTATCGGTGTTGGATTCGTCACTGCAAAATAGTTTGAACTTTTGTGCGTGTGAAATTGCACGATTAATCATTGTTGATATCCACAAAACATAAGGGTCGTTCGCACTAGCGTCGCGTTTCAGCGATGTCCATTGAAAGCACACTTCCTGAACTGATCGGTGGTCGATACCACTTAGAACGGCAAATCGCTCGGGGTGGAATGGCCGAGGTTTGGCTGGCAACGGACACCTTTTTAACAAGGGAAGTAGCGGTCAAACTGCTCAAACCTCACCTTGCCGACGACCCCGTCGTCACCGAACGATTCCGCCGCGAGGCAGTGGCCTGCGCTGGCCTCGATCACCCAAACATTGTCGCCGTGTACGACTGCTTCGAGCACAACGGGCGTCAGGCGGTTGTCATGCAGTACGTTCCGGGCAAAAGCCTGCGCGAGATTCTCGACCGCCGCCAACGTCTTGGACCAGAACTCACTACTCATATAGGAGCGTCGATCGCTGCGGGACTAGATGCTGCACATCGCGCTGGTTATGTTCATCGCGATGTCAAACCAGGCAACATTTTGCTTACACCGGATGGGCGATGTTTGCTTACCGACTTTGGAATTGCCAAAGCATTGACCGCAACCGGTGAAGACCTTACAAACGACAACATCATGATGGGTACTGCGAAGTATCTCTCACCCGAATTGGTCAGGGGCAAGCCATTAGATGGGCGGGCAGATCTGTACGGATTGGGACTTGTTCTCTACGAGTGTTTGGCCGGTCGTGTTCCCTTCATCGGTGAAACCGACGCCGATACAGCACTCGCCAGACTCCAACGTGAACCGACAGATCTCGGCAGATTGCGCCCGTCATTGTCGCCGCAACTCATCAAGGTGGTTCACAAATTGCTGGCACGCAATCCCGATCATCGATTCGCCACCGGCGCCGAAACTCGAGCGGCGCTCATCAGTGCCGGCACCGGCCAACACGATCACACCACATCGATCACGCCACCGTCCGGACTCGAATCGGCGACAAATGCGGCAATGGCCGATATTCGTCGAGTCTCTACCTCTCCGAGTCCTAGTCGGGGCCGTATTCCGGGCGAACCAACACCAACGCTTGCACCCCAGAGAGCACCTAGTCGCGCGCCGTCCGCATCGACTAAGCGAAGCAAGTCTCACGGAAGCAACCGCCGACTTCTTGCGGTAATTGGTGTCATTCTCGTCGCCTGCGCCGTCGTGCTGTGGCAGGTTGTCAGGGAAACTCAACCAGGCCAGCCCGCCGCCGACAACACGGTTGTGGTTCCGTCAGATCTTGGACCGCTGAGCATTGAATCGGCCGCAAGTTTTGACCCTAATGGCGACGATGGACATGAAAACGAGGCTCAGATAGGTGCATTGCTGGATGGGAATCCGGCAACAACATGGACAACCACGTGCTACAGCAATCAGTACTTCGGATCAAAAAAGTTCGTTGGTGTTCTATTACATCTGTCGCGACTTGCAAGCGGAACTCTTGGCGTCGGAATGTCAAATGCACCGTGGACGATCGAAATTTACGCGGCCCAAGACAACGCTCCAGGTCAACTCTCCGAATGGGGCCAACCAATTGCCAAGTCGTACACCACCACTCACCAACGCGGAATCTTTTCGGTCACCACTCCGGCTAACTATCTGCTCATTGTTCTGCGCGAAATAGGGCGGAGCAGTGAATGCAGTCAAGCCAATCCGTACCAAGGAATCCTCTCTGGAGTCACGTTCGCAGAGGGTTAGCCTTAAGGCATGCCCAGTAATCCATTTACCGACCCGCAGTGGGCATCTAAAACAGTTGGCTCGATTGATCGCCTCGTTGCCCTCATTCGTCGATACACCACGCGACCTCTTGTAGTCATCGCTCGGGGTCTGATATTTGGCATCTTGGCCATTGCCGCCGGCCTACTCATGTTCACCTTGTTCATCATCGGCGGATCCCGCGCCTTGGTAGCTCTTGGCGATGTGTGGTTTGCTCATGGCACAGCGGTTTGGCTTTCGTACATCGTTCTAGGCTCAATTTTTACGCTCATCGGTGCAGTGTTGATGCGACGACGCCGACCTCAAAACAACTGAAAGGTTTTCATGTCAGGCGACGCCAGTTTGCATAAGGTTCTCATCGTTGGCTCGGGTCCGGCCGGACTCACCGCCGCAATTTATGCAGCACGAGCAAATCTCGCTCCCCTCGTCATTGAAGGTGAGCCATCGTCTACCTCTGATCAGCCCGGCGGGCAGCTCATGCTGACAACCGAGGTGGAGAATTTTCCTGGATTTCCAGACGGAATCATGGGTCCGGATTTGATGCTTCGCTTCCGTGAACAGGCTTCGAAATTCGGAGCAACTTTCATTACCGCAAAGGTGACAAAAGTCGATTTCTCGCAACGACCTTTCCAAGTTTTCGTCGGCAGCACCAAATATTCAGCAGAGTCGATCATTATTTCGACGGGAGCCCAATCGCTGATGCTGGGGCTCGAGGATGAACTTCGACTCGTCGGACACGGATTGTCTACATGCGCAACGTGTGACGGCTTCTTCTTTCGCAACAAGGAAGTTGCGGTTGTGGGTGGCGGCGACTCCGCACTCGAAGAGGCGATGTTCCTGACCAAGTTCGCTTCCAAGGTCGTACTGATTCACCGTCGCGATTCTCTTCGGGCTTCAAAAATTATGCAGGAACGCGCGTTCAAGAACGAAAAGATTTCATTTCTGTGGAACTCGCATGTCTCCAAAATTCATGGTCATAGCAAACTTTCGGGGGTTGAAGTCACTAGTACCATTGATGGATCTCGATCAAATCTCGAAGTCGACGGCTTGTTCGTGGCAATTGGTCATCGACCAAATACCGATTTATTCAAGGGAATTTTGGATATGGAAGACAATGGTTATCTACGGACCGTTGTTAGCTCAACGGCCACAAATATTGAAGGCGTGTTTGCTTGCGGAGATGTTCAGGATCACACATACCGTCAGGCCATCACAGCTGCGGGATCGGGATGTATGGCTGCAATGGACTGCGAAAAGTGGCTTGAGTCACAGCATTCGTAAGGCAGTACTCAATAGCGGGAACAAACTCGCCCCCACAGATGTTGTAATAGGTAACATCATGTCCTCAGATCACGCGAATCGCGCGTACCACCTGAAGACCACAACTTAAGGAATCAACATGGCAGACGGAATTGTCACCCTCACAAGCACAACCTTCGATGAAGCGATCAAGAGCAATGAAACGCCTATCCTCGTTGACTTTTGGGCCGAATGGTGCGGGCCATGCAAATCAATTGCTCCAATTCTCGGTGAAATCGCCGCCGAACAGGCCGGCAAACTAACCATTGCCAAACTCAACGTTGATGAACATGGCGACATCGCCCAGCGGTACAACGTCATGAGTATCCCGACCTTGCTCATTTTCGATAAGGGCGAAATGAAAAAGCGTCTCGTTGGAGCCAAAGGTAAGGGCCAACTTCTTCAGGAGCTTGCAGAATTTCTTCCAGTTTCCCGCTAACGCAGGGCCAACGCGGCGAATCAGTCCGTGAATTACAAAAGCGACTGATCGCTGAAGGTTTTCTCACCGACGACGTTGTCGAATCTGGTTACTTTTGTCGCCAAACTGGCGATGCATTAATCGCGTTTCAGACCCAGCAAGGACTCCCTTCCGACGGCAATTGCGATCAATACACGTGGGCCGCCCTTGTCGAGGCGGCCTGGAATCTTGGTTCGCGACTTCTCTACTTCACATCACCACAACTGCGCGGAAACGATGTTGGGGTTTTGCAGGATCAACTGGCCAAACTCGGTTTCGATTGTGGTCGGATCGACGGAATACTTGGGCCGAAATCAATTCGTGCGCTAATCGACTTTCAAACCAACTTTGGTCTCGCTCCCGATGGAATTTGCGGACCGGAAACTCTGCGCGCATTGGATCGTGTCATCGGACATGGTGGTGACGGCCCAGGAATAGTCACCGTTCGCGAGTACGAAGAATTGCTTCGAGGCGATTTCTTTGGCGCCAGCGGATCCTCTCCACGAATTGTGATCGCCACAATGCGCGATCAATCACCCCAGTTAATCCACATTGCGCAACAGATTTCCCGCCACCTGCACGATAAATCAGAACAAGTCATCATCATCGATCACGCCGACATCAACGACCACATTCGAACCGCAAATACTTTCGAAGCACATGTGTACCTCGGAATTGACTATGCCATTGCAGATGAAAGCGTGGTCACCTACTACGAGACTCCAACTTTTGTATCCCAAGGAGGCCGGTCTCTGGCACAGCAAGTCGCTGCCCAACTGAGCGACACAAGAGGCAACGTTGCTCGCGTGGTCGGGATGCGACTGCCAGTGTTACGCGAAACCCGAATGCCCGCCATCATTTGCACGTTGGACCACTCACCAGTGCTCGAGGACGATCAGAAAACATATGCCCATGCCTTGGCAAACGCTGTATCCGCCTGGGTTTCACGAATTACCGAAGGATCTCCACCCGCCCCTACCGACTAAGTTATCCACAGGTTTATTCACAGCATGTGTGAAAGGTGAAGTTGAGCATCACTCTTAATCTCTGAGTGAACTTGATGTTTGAACACGTTAATTATTGAGTAGTTGGGCCTTCCGCCATCAGGCGATACATCCGTTCAAGATCATCGAGATCGGCAAAGTGAATGATTACTTTGCCATTTTTTCCCGACATCGTCACGTTGACAGTTGTGCCGAGATGCTCGGCGAGCAAGTGTTCAAGTTCCAACAAACCGGGAGCACGAAGGCCGGGACGATCAGTGGTCGATGTTGATGTCGATTTTGTTCCGCCACCTTTTTGACCTTTCACCGATGTCAACGGCGCACCTTGATGATCGCGAATCGCATCCTCGATCGCCCGAACGGTCAAATTCTCATCGGCTGCCCGCCTAGCGAGTTTTTCCTGGAACGCTCGATCCGGAGATGCGAGCAACGCTTTGGCGTGACCGGCCGATAGTCGTCCGTTGGACAGCAATTGCTGGACCGCCGCAGGTAGCGCCAGTAAGCGCACCGAATTCGTGATTGCCGACCGGCTTCGACCAACTTTCTTGGCGATGTGCTCGTGTGTCATGCCAAAGTCATCAAGCAATTGCTTGTACGCGGCCGCTTCTTCAAGCGGTGTGAGATCCTGTCGGTGCAGGTTTTCGACTAGTGCCTGCTCGACAGAAGACACATCGTCGGTAACCCGGATAATGGCTGGAATGACTGTGAGACCAGCACGGGTGGCAGCCCGCCAGCGCCGTTCGCCGGCAATTAGTTCGAAGCGACCATTCTTCCCCGGCCGAACGAGAATCGGTTGGAGCAAACCAATTGCTCGAATCGATGCCGAAAGTTCGCTCAATGTGTCCTCATCGAAATGGACGCGTGGCTGATGTGGGTTTGGGTCAATGGCGCTGATTTCGATGTCGCGCAACCCAGACGTGGCGACACCGGCCTTTCCCGTTTGTGGATTTGCATCCGTCGGGATGAGGGCGCCGAGCCCTTTACCGAGACCGCTGTGGCGGGCCACCGCTCACCTCCAGTGCGACTGCGCGGTAGGCCTTGGCCCCCGCTGATGATGTATCAAAGGTGATAATTGGCTTGCCGTGAGATGGGGCTTCGGCCAAACGGACCGTGTGGGGGATGACGGTTTGGCACACCTTGTCGCCAAAGTGTTCACGGACTTCACTGACCACGTCGCTGGAGAGTTTGGTTCGCGAGTCGAACATTGTGCAAATGATTGTCGAGACACCAAGTCCAGGATTGAGGTTGCGGCTGACAAGGGCCACATTTCGCAGCAGCTGGCCAAGGCCTTCGAGGGCGTAATACTGGCATTGCACAGGAACGACGACCTCTTGGGCCGCGGTCAACCCGTTTACCGTGAGCAGGCCAAGCGAGGGGGGACAGTCGATAATCACATAGTCGAATTGATCGACAATTGGGCTAATTGCCTTCTTCAAGCGGGTTTCCCGGCCCATGGCAGGAACGAGTTCGATCTCCGCACCGGCCAATTCGAGGCTAGCCGGAGCAACAAACAGGTTTTTCACGGCCGTGGCCTCGAGGCAGTCCTCCAAAGGAGCATCGTGGAGCAAGACGTCATAGATCGTGGTTTCTAGGTCCCGGGTGTCTAGTCCGAGGCCCGTCGAGGCGTTGCCCTGGGGGTCAAGGTCAATGATCAACACGCGGTAGCCAAGTTCGGCCAAACAAGCCCCCAGATTGATCGCCGTCGTGGTCTTGCCGACACCCCCCTTTTGATTGGCAAATGCCATGATCCGGGGAAGTGGCTGCCGCGGGGCTCCAACGACCGGTGTCGCGGGCGCAGGGGTCGATCGGGATCTGATCCGAAGCCGTGCCATACCTGATTTAGGTTATCCCATATGCGTCAAATGGCTGGGGATATCCCTTGGCCAATGTTCCACGTGGAACATTTACGGCTTGGTCGGAGAATTGTGTTCCACGTGGAACACTCCCACAGGCCCTAGCGGATAGGGACCGCTGAGGCCCATTTGGCCAAGATCGATGTCGCCCCAGCGGTCGGGGATATCGGCGGGTGGTTCGCTGATCACGACGACTCCCCCAACTCGGACAAAGAGCCTGGCTAGCGTGAGTGTCTGGTGGGGAGGTCCAAAGCCGCGGCTGACGGCCGCATCAAAGGATTCTCGCCACTCTGACTGACGACTCAGGTGCTCGACGTCGCCCCGGTGCACGCTGACGCGATCCCCCAAATTAAGTACGGCAACGGCTCGAAGCAGCGCATCGGTGCACTTCGTCCGCCGATCGACAAGGGTGATCTGGGCGTTCGGACGAACGAGTGCCACAATCAGACCGGGCACGCCAGCACCGCTCCCAAGATCGATGACCCTGTTTGTCTCGGGGGGTAAGGCATCGGCAAACCAGGTCGCATGACGAATAACTTCAGTTAGCGGCGCCGGTCCGAGCGTGCCAATGCGCTGGGCTTCACCCAACACTCGCAACAAACCCTCGTGTTCAACTGGGGGCACGGCGGCCGGTTGCATTGCAGCGATCGTACTCGCCGACCGCTCAGTGAGAAATGAGGAAAGTTCTCCCGATCGGCGCTATTGCGTGGGTTGGGCAAGCGAAACTACGACTCTCCGGTGGGGGTCTTCGCCCTCGGAGTGAGTCTCAATTCCTTCCATGCCGACGAGCGCGTCGTGGACAACTTTGCGGTCAGCAGAATTCATCGCCTCCAAGGCTCGAGGCTGACCGCCGGCCAAAACTTCGTTGGCTACCTTGAGGGCAAACCGGCCCAACGCCTCTCGTCTCCGCTCCCGATACTTGGCGATGTCGATGCGCAAATGGGTGTTGTGGTCTCCAAGGCGGCGCTGACTGACCACCCTCGTCAAATCCTGCAACGCCATCAGCGTCGTGCCCCGTTGGCCAACCAACACATTGAGATCGTCGCCGTCAATTTGAATTTCGATGTCGTCCTGATCCACGGTCGCCATCACCGAGCCGACAAGACCGGCGGAACGGAGGACCCCTTCAAGAAATGTGGTCGCTACAGCACTCACGGTGGTTGCCTCAACTCGGGGTTGATCGGCGTGGTCGGTTGGAGTTTGTTCGGCGCGCGGCGCTCGTTCCCGCGGCACCCTCTTTTCTCTTGGCGGGCGAGATGCGGTTTCGCTGCGTGGGCGAGTCGCGGACTCACTCGACGTACGCTCGCCTGCCCGACGAGGTGCACTCTTTGATCCTCGTTCACGACGTTCAGTTTTGGCGCGCGGAGTCTTGGGACGAATCCGAGCGCGAACCCGCGCTTCGCCTCTCGTGCGACCGAACAGACCTTGCTTCGGTTCATCCAAAACTTCGAACTCTGCGTCGTCATCGGCGACACCAAGCTGATCGAGTGCAAGATTTTTTGCCTCTTCAATTGTTGCTGCAGTTGTCTCTACCCATTCCATAAATGTCCCTTTTTCTGTGAGTTGCGGTGATACCGCAAAAAATTAATTCTGTGGAGGTTTTGGTCGACGAGAAATTTGCCCACTGCGATTTTTCCCCGGCGGTTGTGGACGCTGCGACGGCGTCGGTTTTCCCTTTGCTGGAGTCACCCGCTTGCTGACGAAAGGGGCCGGCGCCGATCCAGGTGATGGCTGTTTCTTATCTTGTACTTTCTTTGTCGATTGATTTTTGTCTTCCTTGGCCATGTCCCGAGCCTTGGCACTTGCTGCCTGAGCCTGGCGACCGATCGACTGATCGTGTCCGTAGAACCGCCTCGTGATGTAGTACTGCTGGATGATCCGAACGAGTGCCTGGACCATGTAATAAACGACTAATTGCGTAGTCAGGAAGATCTGAAATATGGCAAACGCCACCGGCATGTACTGCATCAACTTGGCTTGGCCGGCCGACATCGTCGGACTTACCGTGCGCGACGCCACCATTCGCTGCTGAACGAAATAAAGGCCGGCCAACACGACAACGAGAAACACGTAGATGAGCCCTGTACCAAAATTGTCCTGTACCGCATGTATCGGCGACTTGGCCAAATCAAGTCCGAAACTGAGCATCTGTTTTTTGGAGTCAAGTGCCTGATACAGATCGGAGGACGGCTTGAGATACTTCGGTGCAAAAGTTCCATCCGCACCGCGATTGACCAACCCGTGCAATGCCCGAAACATGATGATAAATACCGGCATTTGGGCGGCAATCGGTAGACACGAAGACAGTGGATTTACTTTGTGTTCCTTGTACAACTTCATCATTTCTTCGTTGAGTTTCGCTCGATCACCCTTGTGCTCGGATTGCAATCGACGCATCTCCGGTTGCAAACGTTGCATTTCCAACATGCCTTTAGTGCTCTTCAAGGTGAGCGGCGTGATGAGCAGCATGACAACAACTGCAACCAAACCAATGGCGAATGCATAGCTATGCACGAGGCCGTAAAACAATGCAATGAGTCGCGCGGCGAGTTCAAACATGTGTAATCAGTTGCCTTCCTGTGGAACTGGATCAAACCCGGACGGTCCAAATGGACGACAGCGAGCAAGTCGGCACACCATCAACCAGCTTCCGTGACGCGCTCCGTGGGTCTCGATTGCCTCCTGGGCGTATGTCGAACAGGATGGATAAAACCGACAAGGGGAGGGGCGCCCCGGTCGAAGGCCCTGGTACCAGGTGATCGCCCGGATGAGGGATCGTTGGACTTTCGTTTCGATGTTCATTGAACCGACTTGTGTCCAACCTGGGCTTTGATCGCCTCTTTGATCGCCGAAATGAGTCGACTGGCACTGCTTTCCAACTGGGAATAGCGATAGGTGCGGGCTACCTGGCCAACCCCAATCAGGTACAACCCAGGGGCAAGGTCGGCTTGGTGGGTCTTCATGATTGCGCGCAGTCGGCGGCGCAATCTGTTGCGCCCCACGGCACCCCCGATGTGGCTGCCAATGGCATATCCCACATGGGAAATCGAGAGTTTTGGATCGACGACGAGGCGGCACCACAACCCATCGGAGCGAACATATGTTCCCTCATCGGAGAGCCGTTTGAACATGGTCCGCTGAGAAATGCGGCCGATCAAGCCGACAGCCGGTGACGGCCCTTGGCCCGACGTGATTTGAGAATGGCTCGACCGGCGCGAGTGCTCATGCGACTACGGAATCCATGCTTCTTAGACCGCCGACGAGTATTTGGTTGAAAGGTGCGTTTCACGCATGCCCCCTTTGCCACACCAGAAAAGACCTGCTATGGCGCTACGAATGGCCCGTAATGGCCGGTTAATTTCGACAACAACGGTGAAAACCCCGCATGGAGTTAACCATGACAGGCTAGGGGAGCAGGCGGTACATCATCAACCCGAAACCCGTGGCATCACGGTTTTTTCCCCTGTGGAAAACCTGCTACCTTCGCATCTCCCCGCTACGTGTCGTGAGGGCTATCCACACCCTGTGGACAGTCTTGGGGATGGGATCACGACCACTTTTTTGAGAGGAGGAACATTGAGATGACTTCGGATCACGATGTAGATGTACAAGATCACCTCGACGTGTGGCGGGCAACTTCGATGGTCTTGCGTGCGCAGGTTTCGGAAGCCGTTTGGTTTTCAACATTCAACGATGCGGTCGCGATCGCCGACGACAAAATGAGTTTGCGTTTGCAAGTTCCAAACTCTTATGTGCGCGAACGGATACTCACCCGCTACATGTCTCTCGTGCGTGATGCGTTGAATGAAGTAGGGGCCACCGATCGTCAACTGCTCGTCGATGTGCAAACTAACGCCGCAAACGACATGTCGGATCTACTCACCACTGACCCGACAACAGAAGTTTTGGATGAGCCGCTCGTGTTGAGTCGGACCACCGAAGTTGAGGCGGATGTTTCGCCAATTCGAAAGAGCCGGACAGGAAAGGGCAGCGCTACAGGACTGAATCCAAAATATACGTTTGACACCTTTGTCAAAGGCACGTCAAACCAGTTCGCTTTGGCCGCCGCACAGCGCGTCGCCGAGACTCCCGGACGCTCGTACAACCCTTTGTTTATATATGGTTCAGCGGGTCTTGGGAAGACCCATTTGTTGCACGCAATCGGTGATTATGTGCACCAAAATTATGCCCACTACGAAGTCCGTTGCGTTTCCACCGAGACTTTTCTCAACGAGTATGTCGACGGCATTCGAAGCAACACCATTGCCTCTTTCAAGCGCCGTTACCGCGAGGTCGACGTGCTGCTCATCGATGACATCCAATTCATGCAGGGCAAAGAGGGACTCCAGGAAGAGTTTTTTCACACATTCAACTCGCTACACGGGGCAAACAAACAGATCGTTATTTCCTCAGATCGTGTCCCCGATGCAATACCTACTCTTGAAGACCGGCTGCGTGGTCGCTTCCGCTGGGGTCTGATCACCGATGTTCAGCCACCGGACATGGAAACTCGGTTGGCAATTTTGCGCAACAAAGCAGAGCGTGAACGAACTCAAGTTTCCAGCGAGGTTCTCGAATACATCGCCAGCAACGTCACAACCAACATTCGAGAACTGGAAGGCGCCTTCATTCGAGTAGGGGCGTATTCGAGTCTGAATAAGGTGACCGTTGATCTGGCCATGGCCCGCTCGATCCTTACCGACCTGCTGACAAAGAACGCCTCCAAGCCACGCACCGATCCTCAGCTCCTGGCCGAGATAGCCGAACACTTCGGGTTCACCGTGGAAGCGTTGTGTGGGAAGAGTCGCCAGCGGCCTTTGGTCTCTGCCCGACAAACGGCCATGTACGTGTTTCGAGAACTCACCGACCTGAGCTACCCGGCCATCGCTCGCCTCTTCGGCGGTCGAGATCACACCACTGTCATACACGCGGTTGACAAGACGAAACGGATGATGAGCGAACGCAAACAAGTGTTCGATCAAGTCAACGAATTGGTTCAGAAATTCAAAACGTCGTAATGGACGAGGCACTGGGGATGAACATGTGGACACGCTCGGTACAAGTAGTGGATAAGCGTGCCTTGTTCACAACAAGACGAACTACACAAATGCAAGATGTAAGTCGCACCGTTGTTAGTTGTGAGCATCAACTCCAAATGAAATTTGCGCGACAACCACAATTTCCACAATCCCCAGCACTTATTACAGTTATTAGATCTATATACATTCATCCACACATAGCAATAACAACTTCCTGCAACGCGGTCACGGAGAATCAACATGAAATTTAGAGTCGAAGGCGAAATTTTGGCAGAAGCGCTTAGTGCCGTGGCACGAGTTGCCTCGACACGAAACAACGCGATGCCGGCACTCTCCGGTGTTCATCTCCACGTTGCCGGAGACAGCCTGAAGCTGACCTGCACTGACAACGATTTGTCCCTTCGAATTTCCCTCTCGGTTGGGGGTCAAGGTGATGGCGATGCGGTTGTCAGTGCCAAACTCATTAGTGACATCGTGCGATCATTGGCCGGCGGGAAAGTCACGGTGGAAACCGACGGAGATTCAATATCTGTCGAATCCGGTCGCTCCCAGTTCACCGTGCCAGCCTTTGCTGTCAACGACTTTCCGAACATCATCACGGCCAGTGCGCCCCCGGTGACCACGGCCGCCGGGCCATTTGCCGAGGCCTTGCGCCAAGTTGTGCGGGCGGCCAGCAACGACATGCAGCGACCCGCCCTGACGGGTGTGCTGATGAGCGCGGAGAGCGATGGACTTCGCCTCGTGGCAACTGATTCGTACAGACTCGCGGTGCGTGATTTACCGAGCACCAACTTGCTTGGTCAGGGGCAACATGTGGTCATACCGAGTCGGGCACTCAATGAGCTGCAACGGCTGATCGGTAGCGGAGAGTCTGTGACTCTGTGTCTGGCTACCGAGCGAGCGACATTCGAGGTTGGTTCATCGCAACTCACCACTTCGTTATTGTCACCAGAATTTCCAAATTATCGACAACTTGTGTTGCCGACTTACCCAAATCGACTCGTTACGTCGCGTGAGAAACTACTTGAGGCGGTTCGTCGTTCAAAAATCATGGCTCGCGAGACGACACCGGTGCGTTTGGAGATGTCAAAGGACTCATTGCGCCTATCTGTAGTCACACCGGACGTAGGAAATACGGTCGAGGAACTTGACGCGACGAGCACAGGGGCGGAATTGACAATCGGGTTTAACCCGGAATATCTAGCCGCCGGGGTTGAGGCCGTGACAACGGACGATATTTCGATTGAGACCACCGATGCGATCAAGCCGGCGGTTTTACGTGGTGTTGGCGCGGATGAATACTTCTATCTGGTTATGCCACAGCGACTCACGACGTAATCACATTCGTCCAAGTCTCGATAACAGTGATCATTCAAAGACTTGAATTATCGCAATTTCGTAACTATGCCTCAACCGAGATCACCATTGATGAAGGGGTCACAGCAGTAGTTGGGGCGAACGGCCAGGGTAAAACGAGTCTTGCCGAAGCGCTTGGTTACCTCGCCACGCTAAAGAGTTTTCGCGGCGTGCCAAACGAAGCGATGATTCGAACAGGTTCGGAGACCGCGATTATTCGGGCTGATATTGCCCACGAAGATGGTCGAACGGTTCTTGTCGAGGCCGAACTTTCCCGAGTTGGTCGGAGCCGAACCCAGGTAAATAGGCAGAAACTTGCTCGCAGTAGAGACTTGCTCGGCGTGGTGCGGACCACCGTATTTTCACCGGATGACCTTGACCTGATCAAGGATTCACCGGCTTTGCGTCGCGATTTCCTCGACGATTCGTTAATCGCTTTATCGGCCAAATTTGATGAACTTTGCCGAGACGTCGACCACATTGTTCGTCAACGAAACGCATTGTTACGGCAGTCTGGCGGTCGATTCACCGCTGACATTGGATCGACACTTGATGCCTGGGATGAGAAACTCGCGGCACGGGGTGACGAACTTGGAGTTGCTCGCCAAGAAGTCATTGGTCGATTGACACCGATGGTCCAACACGCCTATGAACAGCTCTCCGAATCTTCAACTCCAATTGGGATTGTGTACGAACCGGCGTGGCGTGGGAGTGGGTTGGCATCTGCACTTGCCGCTGCACGAGACGATGACATCCGCCGATCGATTACGACAGTGGGTCCTCACCGAGATGACATTGACCTGTATATCAACGGTCTGCCCGCTCGTACCCACGCTTCGCAAGGCGAACAACGAACGCTCGCCCTTTCAATGCGATTGGCGGTGCATCGCTGCATTGCCGAGGAAATCGGGAGCTCACCGATCCTCATCCTGGACGACGTTTTGTCGGAATTGGATCCTCAAAGGTCCGCAGCCCTGTTGGGACACTTTCCGATTGGCCAGATTCTGATCACAACCGCGGGTTTGCTGCCCGATATGGCACACATCAAACGAGTGATTCGCATTGCCGGCGGTCAAATTGTTGAGGATTCGAATGACAAATGACGAAATTCCTGAAAACGATCGAGAAACACGATTGTCAGATGAACTCGACACACTGTTGAAGAGATTGGGTTCCGAATCGAGCACCGTTGTCGCCGGAATTTTCAGCAATTGGGACCAACTGGTCGGCGACGCAGTCGCACAACACGCCTCGCCGATCAAACTTGAAGCAGGAAGACTTCTTGTTGAAGTAGATGAACCGGCATGGGCGACACAAATGCGGTTTTTGGAGTCTGAAATTATTAGCAAACTTTCGGCTTCATCTGGTAACACAATTAATGGCATCGATGTTCGCGTAAAACGCCCGCCTCGTACGTCTTAATTGGTAGACTAAAACGTGTTATTTATGTCATCAAACCCTTGCCGTATTCGACGCATCGAAGCGACAAGAGGTAACACGTGGTAGCCACTAAACCGAGCAAGGTTTCAGGCAAAGGCTCGACCTCGTACGAGGCCAAAGACATCCAGGTTTTGGAAGGTCTTGACCCCGTTCGCAAGCGTCCCGGAATGTATATCGGGTCAACAGGTCTGTCCGGTTTGCACCACCTGGTTTGGGAAGTCGTCAACAATTCCGTCGATGAAGCAATGGCCGGTTTTTGCACGAAGATCACCGTCACGTTGCATAAGGACGGGGCCTGTTCGGTGCAAGATAACGGCCGCGGGATCCCCATCGATCCATATCCGACAGGTCCGCACAAGGGCAAGAGTGCACTCGAAGTAGTTCTCACCGTCCTCCACGCCGGAGGAAAATTCGGCGGCACTGGGTACAAGGTGTCAGGCGGTTTGCATGGCGTTGGAGTGAGTGTGGTCAACGCGTTGTCAAAAAGACTTGTTGCCGAAGTTGATCGTGACGGTTATCGGTATCGCCAAGAGTTTGTCGACGGTGGCAAACCAAAATCCAAAATCAGCAAGGTTGGCGCGTCTCCTAGCAAGAGCGTGACGGGCACGACCGTGACCTTTTGGCCGGACCCAACGGTTTTTGCCGCAGAGGGTGTCGAATTTGTTTCTCGTACCGTCACCGAACGATTGCAAACGATGGCATTTCTGAATCGCGATCTCGAGGTTGTGTTTATTGATGAGCGCGAGGACAAGAAACAGAAAATCACCTACCAGTACAGGGGTGGCATTGTCGATTTCGTCAAGCATTTGAATGCTTCGCGCGAGGCGCTTTTCAGCAAGGTCGCAAACTACGAGGCGAGCGAAAATGATCAGACGCTGGATATCGCTTTGCAGTGGAATACCGGTTACTACGAAGGCATTTACGGATACGCCAACGGTATTTCTACCTTCGAAGGTGGAATGCATGTTGACGGTTTCAAGACCGCGCTCACGTCTGTCGTCAACAAGTATGCGCGAGCAACTGGAGTGTTGAAGGAAAAGGATGAAAATCTGCTCGGTGAGGACATCCGCGAAGGGATCACGGCGATCATCGCCGTAAAACTTCGAGAGCCACAATTCGAAGGTCAGACCAAAGCGAAATTGGGAAACGTTTCAATTCGCTCTTTCGTCCAACGAGAAACCAATTTAAAACTCGAAGAGTGGATGCAGGAAAACCCGACCGAGGCAAATCGCATCGTCAAAAAGGCATCGGCCGCCGCCCAGGCACGCATCGCGGCAAAAAATGCACGTAATGCGGTTCGCCGCAAAACGGCCCTTACCGGCGCGGGCATGCCAGACAAACTGAAGGACTGCTCGAGTGGTGATCCAAGCGAGAGTGAGCTGTTCATAGTTGAGGGTGACTCGGCCGGCGGGACAGCCGTGGACGCTCGAGACCCTCGAACCCAGGCAATTCTTCCGATTCGAGGCAAGATCCTCAATGTCGAGCGCGCGCGACTCGACAAGATGCTGAAGAACATCGAGATTCAGACCCTCATCACCGCAATAGGTGGCGGAATTGGCAACGATGAATTTTCTGCGGCCAAGGCCCGCTATCACAAAGTTGTGATTCTTGCCGACGCCGATGTCGATGGAAGTCACATTCGGACGTTGTTACTCACGTTTTTTTATCGTCAAATGCGACCAATGGTCGAATCTGGATACATCTATATTGCCCAGCCGCCGTTGTATTCAACTGAGGTCGGCAAGGACAAGGTGTACCTCAAAGACGACGGTGCAAAGGACAGATTCATCAAAGAGCATCCGACCCATAAGAAGGAATTTCAACGATTGAAGGGTCTCGGCGAAATGGACTGGCAAGAACTGCGATCCACGACAATGCATGTCGACTCGCGAACGCTTCTGCAGATAACGGTCGACGAAGCCGCGCTTGCGGAAGATGTGATGAGTGTTCTCATGGGCGATGACGTCGAGAGCCGCAAACAATTCATACAAACCAATGCGCGCGATGTGCGCAACCTCGATTTCTAAGGTGACGATTGATGGCAAGTAAGAAGACAACAAAGAAACCCGCCGCCAAAAAATCATCGGCACCTGCGAATGCGACAAATCCGCCGGGCAAGCCACCGGCTTCACAGAACAACTTGTTTAGCAATCCGGAAGGAGTGCAACCGGTTCAGCTGCAAGTCGAAATGGAACGGTCGTTTCTCGATTACGCAATGTCGGTCATCATGTCGCGAGCGTTGCCCGATGTCCGGGACGGGCTCAAGCCGGTGCATCGTCGAATCATCTGGGACATGGATCAACAAGGGTTCAGACCAGATCGACCATTTGTGAAATGTGCTCGTGTCACGGGTGACACGATGGCTCGCTATCACCCACACGGTGACGGAGCAATTTACGATGCGCTGGTGCGAATGGCTCAGCCGTTCTCGGTACGTCATCCGCTCATTGATTTTCACGGCAACTACGGGTCACCCGACTTTGGTCCTGCAGCGAGTCGCTACACAGAGTCGAGGTTGCATCCGTTGGCGATGCAATTACTCGCCGACATTGACGAGAACACGGTCGATCTCATCGCAACCTACGACGGAACCGCCGAGGAGCCGGTTGTTCTGCCGGCAAGGTTTCCAAACTTGTTGGTCAACGGGAGTCAAGGTATCGCCGTGGGTATGGCCACAAGCATTCCGCCCCACAATCTTGGTGAGGTCATCGATGCCGCGCTTCACCTTCTTGAAAACCAAAACGCCACACCAAATGACTTGATGAAATTCGTCAAGGGACCAGACTTCCCAACAGGCGGACTGATCCTTGGTCGATCCGGCATTCAAGACGCATATCGCACCGGACGAGGAAGTGTGAAGACACGGGCGAAGGTATCCATTGAGGAAGGCCGACGAGGACAGATGCAAATCGTTGTCAGCGAACTTCCGTATCAGACAAGTTGTTCTGCCATCGCCGCCCGAATCCAAGAGCTTGTCGATGGCGGGGATCTCGACGGAATCGCCGATGTCAACGATAATTCGTCCGGCGGTGAGACCAATCTGATCATCACCCTGAAACGCGATGCCAATTCCAATGTTGTCATGAACAACCTGTTCAAATTGACTCAACTGCAGAGCAGTTTCCCCGTCAACATGGTTGCACTTGTCAAGGGCGTTCCGCGAACGATCAACCTGCGCGACGCATTGGTTGGCTACATCGACCACCAAATTGATGTCATCACCCGTCGCTCGAAGTTCAGAATTCAGCGGGCCAAAGACCGCAACCACATTTTGGAAGGTCGTCTCAAGGCGCTCGACGTCATCGACGAAATCATTAAACTGATTCGAGGAAGCGAAGATGCAAACGCCGCTAAGGAAGCCCTGATGGGCAAGAAGTACGGCTTCTCCGAGCGTCAGGCCATCGACATCCTTGACATGCAATTACGCCAGTTGACTCGCTTGTCACGCATTGATTTGGAAACCGAGCAAAAGGATGTTCGGGCTCGGATTAGGGAACTTCAAGCAATTCTTGATTCCGATTCGAAATTGCGGGCCGTCATCGCCAAAGAATTGACGGCGGTTCGGGAAGCATTTGCCACTCCTCGGGTTTGTCAAATTACACACGATGTCGGCGAGATGAGTGTTGAGGACCTTGTGGATGACAAGGAACTTGTGGTCGTGATGACCGAGGCGCAATACGTCAAAGCCGTTGCCGCCGATTCATTCCGCACACAAGGTCGTGGCGGCCGTGGAGTGAGCGGTGCAAAATTGAAAACGGACGACATTGTGCGCCGCGTCATGTTTACGACCTCGCACGCATACCTATTATTTTTCTCCAATCGCGGTCGGGTCTATCGCCTGCGTGCACTCGAGATTCCAGAACGAGAGCGCACAGCAAAAGGAATTCCAATCGTCAACTTGCTTCCGCTTCAACCCGGAGAAACAATTCAAGCAATCATCGATACCCGCGAATTTCCCGGAGAGCGATTCCTCTTCTTCACCACCAAGCAAGGTCAGGTTAAGAAAACCGCGTTCAATGAATACGACTCGAGCCGTCGCGACGGCCTGATCGCGCTCAAACTTCGACCGAAGGATGAACTGGTTCGGGTCATTGAGACATCGGGAACCGATGATGTTTTCATGGTCACCAAGGGTGGACAAACAATTCGATTCTCCGAAAAATTGGTTCGACCGATGGGACGCTCCGCGGCGGGAGTACGGGGGATGAAGTTGCGTGGTAGCGACGAGGTCGTGTCAATGGATGTGGCACGCGACGAATCTTCAATCTTGCTTGTCACCGAATCCGGCTATGGGAAGCGCACCCAGTTGAGCAACTTCGCCCGTAAAGGCAGAGGCGGGATGGGCATGATTGGAATCAAACTCACGGGGAAGAAGGGACGTGTCGTCGCCGCCTTCATGGTTGGAATCGAGGACGAAATCGTCGCGGTCTCATCCGGTGGGACGATGATTCGCACACCCGTTCGCGAAATTTCAAGCCAAGGTCGTGCCGCAACTGGTGTTCGCGTGATGAGTCTTGATTCTGGACAGGTCGTGGCATCGGTTGCGCTCATCCTGTCGAGCGACGAAGCCTAACGATCCGTACTGAACTCACAAGTCGAAGGCGAGCGCGGGAGCGCGGTGTTGACATTGGTGATGTCACTTGCATTGGTGAGTGTGTTGCTTACCGCAATTTCATCGATTGCAATTCGATTGGTTGACGAATCGCGGGCACAGATCGCGGCCGACTCAGCCGCTTTGGCCGGAGTGCTCGGTGGTGAATCGGTGGCTTCACGATTGGCGGCGTTGAATGGTGCCGTCTTGTGTGAATTTGCTTGGGATTCAATAGTTTCGGTGCGGGTGTGCGTTGGTTCGACGTCGGCTCGGGCATACGCACGCGAAGAACAAGTTGTTGAGTTGCCTACACTGAAACCGTGAGCACTGATTCGACACGTCAGCCGCGAGTTCGTCGAGTCACTCGGGTCATTCGAGATATCGATCCGTGGAGCGTGTTCAAAGTAGGGCTGGTGTTTCACCTAGTTCTTTATCTTGTAGTTCTCGTTGCCTCGGTGTTGTTGTGGAGCGTCGCATCCGCAACTGGAACTGTCGACAACATTGAACGGTTTATGGAATCGTTTGGTTGGGAGTCGTTCAGTTTTGATGGGTGGCAACTATTCCGCAGCTTGATGGTTCTAGGTCTGATGGCCGCCGTTCTTCTCACAGGATTGTGGGTTTTAGTGGTGACGATTTTTAACTTGATCGCGGATCTTGTCGGTGGCGTTCAGGTAACCGTCCTTGAACAAGAGGTCGTGGCCACCTCAGTTGAGGTAGACCAGTACCGGCAGTAGGCTTTTTTGTTCCCGTAACTAGTTCGGGGCTATAGCTCAGTTGGTTAGAGCACATCCCTGATAAGGATGAGGTCACAAGTTCGATTCTTGTTAGCCCCACGGAGGTAGCCGATGAAATTCATCAGACGAGTGCTATTGGTGCTGGGGATTGCTGGTGCCGCAGGTGCTGTTCTGCGACTCAAGGGTCGAAGCGGCGATACGCCACAGCAAGGTGGATGGCGACAGGTAACCCCTCCCAAGGATCGCCCGTAACCATCTCAACATGATCGGGGTTGTTGGCGCCGGCGTTACCGGCGCACGAATTGTGGATCAGTTGTGTGCCGCCAAGGAAGACGAAGTGTTGTTATTCGATCATCAGTCGCTCGTCGCCCAGCGAATCGCCTCGTTTCGACGCGGTGAAACGACCCGCGTAAATGTTGTGGATGCCGAATCGCTCACCTCGGCTCCGGTTGTTATCTTGGCGTGCGCGGCCCCACATGCTGTTCTTGCACGGGAACTTCTTGAAGCCGGCGTATCGGTGGTGTCATTGAGCGATGATGTGACCGATGTGCTCCAACTTTTAGAACTGAATCAAGTTGCAATTTTGGAGCGACAGACGTTGATAGTTGGTGCCGCGTCATCGCCCGGAATGTCAGGACTCCTGCTGCGACATCTTG
>JBDTPW010000119.1:0-35966 GCA_039932495.1 Ilumatobacteraceae bacterium | reverse complement strand
CGGCGTGATATCTCGGAAGTGATCGAAACGGAATCCCAGAATCAACATGATGGGCAAGGTGCCACCCGATGTTGTATGGCACGATCATGAACCGAGTGATGAGCGATTGGCGCACGCTGTGAGTGGTGATTCTGCGATCGGTATCGGCACGCAGACCACCATGCTCGGCGATCGATCGAAGGCGATTAATGGTTCGCCAAACAGTAAGGAAGGGTAGAAACCACAAGCCAAAGTAAATCCATGGGTGACCAGATACCGCCAGTATCGCAAAGATGAGCACCTGCACCGCAATAATTTTCAATTGTGTGTTGCGCGATCGGCTGTGGCGTTGAAATAATCCTGCAAATTGATCGCGCATCAATCGGATGCCGGTCACGCCAGTGATGTCTCGCACTAATTTTCGTCGAAAACTGTCATGAGTAATTGGATAATTCGCGTACAGCGGAATGTCCGGTTCGTTTGGACCGAACTCTTCTCGATGGTGCGCCATATGAACGAACCGATATCCATCGGTATTGACAAATGATGGGTACCCAAGCAGCCATCTACCTACGAAATCATTTGTCGACTTATTTGCAAATAGCAATCGATGCGCCGCTTCATGCATCAGAGATGCAAATTGAGCATGGGAACGACCCATGAGTAGAAATACGACTACGTAAACAATCGGATTGTGCAGTGCGATGGCAACCCAGATAATGCCAATTGTTTGCCCATACAACAGCACCAGTGTGAGCAAATTTCGTAACCCAGGTATTTTTCGAAGTTCGGTGCGCCATTCCGATGTTGGCCGGCCGTCTGGGCGGATTTTCTCCGAAGCGATCTGGTGACCGAGCAATGACGGCGCCGGCGCCATCCCACCAAGTTTTGGCGCCGCGTCCATCCCCTTAATCATTACCAGCCACGCTCGATCCAAGCGGCTAATTGAGGACGTTCAGTACCGATGGTTGTGTCGGCGCCGTGGCCAGGAAGGACAATGGTTTCGGCAGGAAAGGTGAACAATTTGGTGTCGATGCTGTGAATGATTGTGGCGAAATCGCCCCCTTCAAGTTTTGAGTTTCCAGGACCTCCCGGAAACAGGGTGTCGCCCGTAAACAACAGCGGTGTGCCTGCGACCGCAAATGAGATTGATCCTTCCGTATGCCCTGGATTGTGAATCGCATGCAAACGCAAATTGCCGACCTCTATCACCTCTGCGTCGTCGATGAATGCGTCGTAACCAACATCCTTTAGGCGCGGCGCGTCGAGGGCGGTAACGGAGACCTCATATCCCGCTTCGCGCATGGCCGGAACGGCCTGAATGTGGTCCCAATGACCATGGGTCTCCAGAACACGACGAACACCTAGCGTCTGACACAAGGCGAGTAATTGTTCGTGCTCGTTGGCCGCATCGATGAGAACTGCATCTCCCGTTGCTCGGCAACGGACCACGAAAACATTGTTGGCGTACGGCCCGACGACGACCTTATGCACCTCAACGTTGGTGTCGCTCCAATGCAAAGTATTTGTACTCATAACTGGCAACATAGCCCCAGGTGCGGGGGATCGCATCCTCACAATTGCGTAGCGGGTGGGGCAATAGGCGATACTGGATGCCATGAACTTTGCCTTTACCGACGAACAAGAAGAACTTCGCAAGACCGTGCGCGCCTTTCTAGAGGCCAAGTCACCGGAGTCCGCCGTGCGCGAACAAATGGAAACGGAAAACGGGGTTGACCCGGCGGTGTGGAAGCAAATGGGCGAGCAAATGGGATTACAAGGCCTGCACATTCCAGAGGAATTTGGAGGCTCTGGATTTACCCAGATCGAACTCGGAATTGTGCTTGAAGAGATGGGTCGCGCCCTGTTGTGTGCGCCGTTTTTTTCGACGGTTGTGTTAGCGGCAAATACGTTGCTGCAAAGTGGCGATAGTTCGGCGAAGGCGAAATACTTACCTGGTATCGCCAGCGGCGAATCCATTGCAACGTTGGCTTGTACGGAGCCGTCAGGCAAATGGGATGAATCCGGAATCACAATGACCGCCACTGGATCTGGAAGCAAGTGGAAATTAAGTGGAACCAAAATGTTCGTCATTGATGGATTTACGGCGAACCTCATTCTCGTTGCCGCGCGCACATCTAAAGGTGTCTCGCTGTTCGCGGTCGATGGAAACGCAAAAGGCTTAGTTCGCACTCAACTTTCGACGATGGATCAAACTCGCAAGCAAGCAAAACTCGAGTTCACCGATGTTGAGGCCGAACTCGTTGGCGACGAAGGCAAGGCATGGGATTTTCTCTCCACGGTGTTTGATCTTGCCGCCGTCGGATTGGCCGCCGAGCAGGTAGGCGGAGCGCAGAAGGTTCTCGAGATGGCGGTCGAATATGCCAAAGTTCGAGTCCAATTCGGTCGACCCATCGGCAGCTTCCAAGCGATCAAGCACAAGTGCGCAGACATGTTGCTCGAAGTCGAGTCCGCCAAGTCGGCTGCGTATTACGGAATGTGGTGCGCAAGCGAGATGAACGATGAATTGCCATCGGTGGCATCACTTGCCAAGGCGTACTGCTCGGAGGCCTACTTTCATGCAGCCGCCGAGAATATTCAAATTCACGGCGGAATTGGTTTCACATGGGAACACCCGGCCCACCTGTACTTCAAGAGGGCAAAGTCAAGTGAACTGCTCTTTGGTGACCCGACATATCATCGCGAGTTACTTGCACAACGAATTGGTATCTAAATAATTGTTGGTAGCGGCATGTCTGCGGTAACACTTGCATTCGCAGCGGCATCCATTGCTTGCGTCTTTGTTATTGCCTCGGTCGTCGTTGGTCGCGAAGCGCATCGATTGGATGGCGTCTCACCGCGAGCGGTCTATCAATTTGACGAAGCGATCAGTTTTGTCGCTGATCGACTACCAACAGAAACCCAATCTCGATTGACTCCAGGTGAGTTGAGGAAATTGTTGGTCCTGCACTTGGACTGGTTGCGGCTCAAGGGACTTCAGCCTCAAGATGTCATCGATCGGCCGCAAGATATTACCGATCCGATAGTTATCGGCGAGGAGACTCTGACCGCGTATCTCTTGGGTGAAGCAGAACACGCGGGAGTTGAAGTTTTGGATGACGTCGACATTGTCTATGTCGTGCGAGCACACCTGGATTACTTCGAAGCAATTGGTGCAGTCGGACCTAGCGCGTCAAGCAACGATCTCTGACCAATCAGGTTTTGCTTCCACACCGAGACATAGCGCTCGAGATGTGGGTTGAAATACGGGTCATCGTCCAGTTTGTCTCGCCAGCGTGCACCGATTTTTGCCACTTCGAATGTTTGCAATTTTGGCGATCGAGTTTGTGATTCAAAATGAAAGAACCGTGCATGAGGAGTAAAGACAACGCGGTATCCGAGTTCCTGCAATTTGAGTCCGAAATCGACATCGTTGTAGTTGCTGGGAAAATCCGTGCACAAACCACCAACCACGGTGAAAGCGCTTCGCCGAATCAATGCACATGCAGCGATGACTCCGGAAACTTCCCGCTGGACGCGGAGTAAGTGTTGTGCACCCGCAAACGTGAGGGGCCGGCCGCGGTAGAGGTCGTACGGAACTGGGTTGAGAATGTGTCCGGCACTTTGAATTGTGCCGTCTTCATACAGCAACATTGGACCAACCATTGCCACGTCCGGATCGGACAGGATACCAACCATCGTCTCGAGCGCATCGGGAGTGATGATCTCGGTGTCGTCGTTGAGCAGCAAGACCAAGTCAGACTCCGTGGACACGACTCCAAGATTGATTTTTTCAGCAAAGTTGAATGGTCGTGTGAACTCAATGAACTTGACGCGTCGTCCACCGGCAGCGGCAATGGCTTGTCGCGACTCGGTCGACGTCTGCGAATCCGTTACAACAACTATTTCAAAGTTCGTGTAGGTGGACCTTTCGAGCAACGATGTAATTGCGTGAGCGGCGAGAACCGTTGGCGTTCCGCGAATCGACTCGACTGTTCCGCGGGTTGGAATGATGATGCTGATACGCGGTTCGCTTAAAACTCGTCGACGCACCCGCACGACCGGGAGGTATTCATCGGCATCGCATGCCGCATCGATACCGGTCCGCGCGCAGTGTTGTTCGACTGCTTCCAGCGAACAGGTTGGCTGAAGGTGCCGTTGATCGGATGCGTACAACAGTTCGGCAATTCTCGCCGGCGACTTGGCCTCTTCGCCCAACCGCAATGCGCGATCATGGGCGTGGAATAACGTCAGTTCGGACACACCGCCAACTTGTGCGCACAGATCATGTGAGGCAACGAGTAATTCGCCAACATAGCAATGCGACCGTAGGCGTTCCGGAGACCAGCCAGGCCGACGAACTTCGGTTGGTTCGTCCCATCGGCCGACCGAACCGTGCGTGGAATCGCCATAGACAAGATCGTGTTCCGGGTTAGCGGTCAAATATTTGGCTAGCACTTGAAGCGCGGTTGGCAAAAGCGCATCGCCAGCTCGCATGAAGATGACGTGACTATCTAGCGACGCAGATTCTGTGACGTGCACGAAGTGTGCGCGCAATCGCTTCGGGCGTAACACCGACGCACTCTTCGTAGCAAGACCGTAGACGAGAAGCGAGAGTGGTGATTGTTCCGTGCCCCTAAGCGACTGTATGGTCCGCTTGATTTCGTCACGAGAGGCAGAACCAGCGTTGATGACGACAGTGAATGAGATCATCGAGCAAATTTCTTGATCACATACCGAATGGACTTTGGTAAATGACGGTAAACAAATCGGATTGGCCGAAGCCGTGGTTGATGGACCCAATCGATTTGATAACTGGCTTGGGACTCCTTGTCAAAACTGTCGCGGAAGTGGTAGCCCTCCATCGACGTACTGGCTCCATACATCTCACGCACTCGCTGTTCGACTCGCGCACCAATTTCGCCGTCGCGACGAGCGAGTTCGGCAAGTTGGCGCTCCCTAAATGAGATATCGGGTTCGTCAAGCGATCGGTTGTCTCCGTTTGACATGCTCCGAAGCCTAATGAGCGATCGTCTTGCTAGATCATCATGTTTAGGTTTTGCGCAATGCGAAGTCCAAGATCTTTGTCGCCGCTGGCCGTCCATCTTGTCGAAGTTGCTTCGGCCGATTCTCTACCGGTGGCAAGCGAAAGAAATGTATTGCTGTCAATTTGAAAAGTAGTTCGAATTGTGGACGGAGGTGAATCAACGACGGCCGCACGTCCATTGAGCACTGAAATCCATTGCGAGCGATGAACCGGACCGGTTATCTGGAAGAGTACGGACTCGCCCTCTGGTGTTGCCGCTCGTTTGCCGATCACGATCGGCAGTGTCCTCATCAACCTGTCAATTGTGAACTCGGCCGCGGGGCCAGAATCGTGTCCAGGAATATCCAGTGCGCGACGAATGTCTTGCTCGTGGACCCAACAATCCAGGATTCGAATTTCTATCAAATCGGCCACCGTCGCCTTGCCAAATGGTGTCCGCGCTTCTCCTTCAAAATAAGTTTTGTCGGCCGCAACGAGATCTGCTTTTCGGCGAGCGGAGGTGTCGTTCCACTCCTTTAACACTTCCGAACCGCTGAGGGATCGACGCGAATCGACTTCGTGCTCGTTTGATTCGCCCATAGCGTTCTTGACGTAGTCGCGCGGCGACGAACGGTGCGTCGTTGATTTCATTCCGGTCAATACACGTTCGACGCCAATGAGATGAGAGACGATGTCTTGCACCGTCCAACCCGGGCAACTGGTTGGGGCATTCCACTGTGACTCCGAGAGTGGTTCACAAAGTTCGCTGATTGATGACCAAGTGGCGAAGAGTTCGTCGAGGTTATTGGTTGAACTCATTGGCGCGCTCTCAACGTCGGCGCAAATATCTGGGCAATGTGTTGCTGGTCGGATTTAATCTTTGGCGTTTTGAATTCAAATAGGCCGGGAAACGAACTGTACGAATCTGCAAGATCCCACAATCGGAGTGCATCATCGCCCGTCGGCGCCGGAACGACGACAGGACCAAAGATCGCCCTGTTGTTGGGAAAAACTAAAATCGGTACGCCGAATGCGGCATAGTTACTCACGGCATGATCATGGTCGGTGCGAACGTCGTCATGGGTGCTGGGATCGGCAAGAGCCTCATCCCACGTACTTGCCAGTTCGCCAATTCGAGAGAGCAACTCAACTCCTACTTCTCGTTCGTGCGGGCGGAGCCCTTCGACATGCAACGCGTGGCCGACGACCTCGTACCATTCGTCGCACTTTGTCATGCTGATTCTTCGCAACCATGCGGCCACACGCATCGGTGTCCATCCATATGCAACCTCTCGCTCCCACGGATGCTTCTTACCTTCAACAAGATTGATTTCTTCGAGGCTGAAGAACTTCCATGAAATATCAAGGCCGCGAAGTTTGCGTACCTCTCTAATCCAAACTGAAGTTTGATACGCCCACGGACATCTTGGGTCAAAGTAGAAGTCGATGTGCTGGACATTCATGAACTACCAACTTATGGCTTGAGGACTAGATTCGTGAGATGGAGCGACCTTCGCGATTTGCCCACACTAGATATTTAGGGGATAAGAGAACTCAATTGGTCTACGACCTTGACAACTGGATGGACTCGGACATTATCAATGAGATTGTGGCCAATGACGTTGGCTTGAGTTTTGGACCAGACTCGTTACCGGAGGCGCGAAACCGCGGATACAAGCTGGCCCACGAAGGAAAATCTCGGCGTCATCGCAAGCCGCGGGCATAGGTCGTCACGAACAAGTGAATAGCAGTTTTCTATCCGGCGAATTGAAGCTCGCAAGTTACCTTGTCCAGCCTCAAGGAAGGCCGGGTGCCCTGCCGGCAATGGTGCTGTGCCACGGATATCCGAGCGGTGGCATCGATGCGCGACAGTCTGCGGGTTCATTTCCCGAGCTTTGCGACCGTGTGGCCAACGAACTTGGTTGGGTCGCGATGACCTTTACCTTTCGTGGATGTGCGGCAAGTGAAGGCGACTTTTCGATGCAGGGTTGGGTCGATGATTTACGTGGAGCGATCACCCATGTCGTTGCCGAGACTTCTCCAAGTGGGGTTTGGCTGGTGGGCAACAACACGGGAGGATCGCTTGCGCTTTGCGTGGCGGCAGATGATCCGCGGGTGAGCGGATGTGCCTTACTTGGCGCGCGGGCCGACTTTGATGACTGGGCCGATCACCCAAGACGGTTTCTCGAGCACTCGCGAGAAATCGGCGCAATTCATCGACCGGATTTTCCACCATCGGCGGACGAATGGGCCCGCGAACTGCGGCGTTTTCGACCAACCGAGGCGGCACGACGTCTTGCTCCTCGGCCGTTGCTATTGCTGCACGGTGACGACGATGAAATTGTTCCAACCGCAGACTCGCGAGTACTGGCGCAGGCCCACGGCGACGCCGAACTGCAAATTATTGGCGGTGCCGGTCACCGACTACGACATGATCCAAGAGCAATGGCGGTTCTACTCGGTTGGTTGGATCGTCAACGCACTAGCGCTGCGGAGTAGTTGCCGATTTTTTGTGCCAATTCCATGCGCTTGTGATGATGTCACGAAGATCACGAGTTGCTTTCCACCCGAGGATGCGTTCGATCAACTCTGGATCGGCGTATCCGGAAGATGGATCGCCATGGCGACGCCCAACAATTGTGTACGGAACTTTTCGTCCGCTCACCAATTCGGCCATGGCAATGACTTCCAAAACGGAATGCCCAATGCCGGAACCGACGTTGAATACCGCGCTTGAACCGCCATTGGCCAGATAGTCCAGGGCCTTGATATGTGCGGCGGCCAGATCTTCGACGTGGATGTAGTCGCGAATACATGTTCCATCGGGAGTGGGGTAGTCATTGCCATTGAGCGAGAGGTTTTCGCCATGACCGAGCAGGGCCTTCATCACCCGCGGCACAAGATTCTGTGACATCGACCAGTCCTCGCCGATGCTGGCATCCGAACTTGCACCTGCTGCATTGAAGTAGCGCAGACTTACGGAGCGTAAGCCGATGGCACCACACGAGCCAAGAAATCTCTCCACCACAACTTTTGTTTCGGCATACACGCTCTCTGGACGCAATGCCTCACCTTCTGAAATTGGAACCGAAGCCGGAGTTCCATAGACACCCGCCGAAGAAGAAAAGACGAAGCGATCAACGCCGTTGGACAACAACGTACGCACGAGGGCAATCGAGCCAGACACGTTGTTGTTGTAATAACGAAGCGGCTGCTCCATCGACTCGCCGACTGCCTTGTACGCGGCAAAGTGAATTACTTCGGTTATGTCGTACTTGCGACAGATCTTGTCGACGATTCGGCTATCGGCGATGTCGCCTTCGACTAAAGGGACATCAATGACGCGCGTCTTGTCGCCAAACTCAAGCGAATCGAGAACGACAACATCGCGTTGTTGCTGGACAAGCAATCGAACGGTGTGAGAACCGATATAGCCAGCCCCACCCGTGACAAGAACCGTCATTAATTCAATCTATTTCTTTGGGCGATCTTGCTTGTCGACGTTGGCTACCTTTTGTTCCTTTTTATATCCGCGCACTTTGAGCAGCGCCGCAGGCGAATTGATATCTGCCACCGATCGTGGCTGCTTGTCGCTGAATGCACCGGCGACCTTTTGCCAACCGTTTGGGCGAACCCCGAACCTCTTGCCGAGCAGTGCGACAAAAATTTTCGACTTTTCCTCTCCGAAACCCGGCAGCGCGCGCAATCGGCGAAAAAGTTCATCAGCATCATCGACTCCAACCCAAACATTGGCGCCTTTTCCTTTGTATTTAGTGGCGATGACTTCGCATAGTGCATGGGCTCGCTTGCACATCGAGTTGGGAAATCGATGGACTGCCGGTTTGATTCTGCAAATTGTGACGAATTCGTCTACATCCATCTCGGTAATCCGTTTGGCGTCAATGTGTCCAAGGCGTTGGCGGATCGTGTATGGACCGGTGAACGCCCATTGCATTGGAACTTGTTGATCCAACAGCATTCCGATGAGCAACGCCGTTCCATCGCGATTGAGCAATGCGTCGGCCTCTGCAATGCCGGTGATATAGAAGTCGCTCGATGTCTTGGGTGGCATGTGCTCAATTGCTCCTAGGCGTTGAGTGGATTGAGGGCTTCCGGATTGATGCCGTAGTGGTTGATTGCATCCTGGACAACTTCATGCTTGATTGCTCCTGATTGGCTGAGTTCGTACAGAACCGCCACGACAACATGCGCCATATTGACTTCGAAGTGTTGGCGCAACGCTTCGCGGGTGTCGCTTCTGCCCATTCCATCGGTGCCCAATGGAGTAAATGTGCGGTGGGGTATAAATCGAGCAACCTGTTCCGGGACCATGCGCATGAAGTCGGTCACAGCGACAATTGGACCGGCCCCGCCGTCAAGCAACCGGGTCACTAACGCTTGTCGCGGTGATGCGCCGGGATGCAGACGGTTCCAGCGCTCGATGTCGAGTGCTTCTTCGCGCAGCGACTTGTACGAAGGCGCGGACCACAGGTCAACGCCGACGTCATATCGCTCGAGTAGATCGTTTGCGGCAAGTTGCGCGGCACCATGCGCGGAACCCGAAAACAAAACTGTGGCGCGATGCTTGCCGCCTTGTGGTTCGCGCCACTTATACAGACCTTGCATAATCTCGGCTTCGATGGTTGTAGATGTTCCCTGGGCAGGCATCAGATAATTTTCGTTGTACAGCGCGAGGTAGTAAAAAATGTCCTCAGGTTGATCGCCATACATCCGATTGATTCCCTGACGAATTATTGTTGCCACCTCGTACGCAAATGATGGGTCATATGCCTGACATGCGGGCACGGTACTGGCGAGCAACAAACTGTGTCCGTCTTGGTGTTGCAGGCCTTCGCCCATCAACGTGGTGCGACCGGCGGTCGCGCCAAGGAGAAATCCTCTCGTACGAGCGTCGGCCGCTTGCCAAATGAGATCGCCGACGCGTTGGAATCCAAACATTGAATAAAAGGTGTAAAACGGAACCATCGGCACACCGCGCGTTGCGTAACTAGTTCCGGCTGCGATGAAACTAGCCATACTGCCAGCCTCGGTGATTCCTTCCTCAAGAATCTGACCGGAGGTGGACTCGGCATAACTCAACAGCAAAGCGTGATCCACCGGTTCATATTTCTGACCCTGCGATGCGTAAATTTTCAGTTCGCGGAACAGCGAGTCCATACCGAATGTGCGCGCCTCATCCGGAATGATTGGCACGACACGTTCGCCAAACGCCTTGTCCCGAGCCAAGTTGCGGAGCAACCGAGTGAAACCCATCGTCGTGCTTACCGATTGCTTGCCGCTTCCCAGCGTGAATTCGGTGAAGGCGTCAGGACTTGGCAGTTGCAATGGTTTTCGTGCAACCGTTGTTCTCTTGGGAATGCTTCCACCGAGGGCGCGTCGGCGTTCCATCATGTACTGGTATTCGATGCTGTCGACGGGCGGCCGATAATACGGTGGATTGTCACCGCTGAGTGCGCTGTCGGGAATTTCGTCTTCGAGGTGCAACGTGTTGCGTAGCGCCAACAACTGTTCGTCGGTCATTTTCTTAATTTGATGCGTGGCGTTGCGACCTTCGATCTCGTGACCAAGGGTCCAACCTTTTACGGTCTTGCACAAGATTGCGGTTGGGCGACCCGATCCGGAGTTTTCTGTTGCCGCTCGAAACGCGGCATACAACTTGTGGTAGTCGTGTCCGCCACGCGGCAACACTCTGAGTTCGTCGTCGGTCAGATGCGAGACTAATTCGCGAAGCCGTGGATCTGGTCCGAAGAAGTTTTCGCGAATGTAGTTTCCGTCTTCGATTATGTAGCGCTGAAATTCGCCATCCAGAGTCGTGTTCATCTTGTTCAGCAATGCACCAGAGGTATCGCGGGCAAGGAGCTCGTCCCACTTTGAACCCCATATCACCTTGATGACATTCCAACCGGCCCCACGAAACACTGCTTCTAATTCCTGGATAATTTTGCCGTTACCGCGAACCGGGCCGTCCAGTCGCTGCAAATTGCAGTTGACCACAAATGTGAGGTTGTCCAGTTGCTCTCGAGCAGCGAGTGAAATTGATCCAAGAGTCTCCGGTTCGTCACACTCTCCGTCTCCAAGGAATGCCCAAACACGACTCGCCGATGTGTCGTCGAGTTGGCGATTCTGCAGGTAGCGGTTGAATCGAGCGTGGTAGAGCGCGGTTAGCGGTCCAAGCCCCATCGACACGGTAGGAAATTCCCAAAACTCGGGCATCAATCGGGGATGCGGATAACTGGAAAGTCCGCGACCGTTTCTACCGATCTCGCGACGAAAGTGGTTGAGATCGTCTTCGTCCAAGCGTCGTTCAATGAATGCGCGCGCATACACACCAGGCGCCGCGTGGCCCTGAAAGTACACATGGTCGCCCGGGAGTCCGCTGTCCTTGCCGCGAAAGAAATGATTGAAACCGACTTCATACAAAGTTGCCGACGAGGCAAAGGTTGAAAGGTGTCCGCCGATGCCTTCGGCGTTGGTATTGGCGCGCACGACCATCACCGCCGCATTCCATCGGATGTATGCGCGAATGCGACGTTCGATGTGATCATCGCCCGGAAACCACGGCTCTTGCTCGTACGGAATGCTGTTTACATACGGAGTCGAAACGGTTGCCGGAAAACTAACCTGCGATTCGCGGGCCCGCTCAAGCAGTCGTGACAGCAAGTATCGAGCGCGCGTTTTTCCTTGAACATCGACTACTGCATCTAATGAATCGAGCCATTCGCTCGTTTCGCCGGGGTCGTTGTCCGGTAGTTGATGCACTGAGCCATCAAATATCACCAGTCCATTCTCGCAGATTTATCCCCAAGTACCTACGCGAGGTGCCGCCATGAGCAAGTATCTATGGCGTGCTGGTGATCTATACCGATGGTGCTTGCTCAGGAAATCCTGGCCCAGGCGGTTGGGCGTGGGCAACGGCGCCCGACGGAGAACCTTGCGAGACGGGCGGCGAATCTCACACAACTAATCAGCGGATGGAAATTTCGGCAGCACTGCACGCGATCAAGGCTCATGTGTCCACAGCGGGACCGATTGAAATCCGGTCGGACTCGACATATGTCGTGCACTGCTTTCGGGACGAGTGGTGGAAGGGTTGGCAGCAACGGGGTTGGAAGAATTCTCAACGAAAACCCGTTGCCAATCGCGATCTGTGGGAGCCGTTTATCGATCTGGTACTTGCTCGCGGCAATGTGCAATTCACATGGGTAAAGGCCCATAGCGGTGAGCCGATGAACGAACTGGTTGACGCATTGGCAGTTGCCGCATCGCTTGGTTTCGCTTAATTTCCGACGTGTGGAATAGTGTTTGCCCATGAATATCAACGGAGCAAGTGCAATTGTCACCGGCGGCGCATCGGGAATTGGTGCCGCGGCCGCGCGTTTATTGGCTAAAGGCGGCGCCAAAGTTGTTGTTGCCGATCTGCAGGAAGAAAAAGGTCAGCAACTGGCCAAAGAAATTGGCGGCGCTTTTTGCAAGGTCGATGTCACCAATACTCAAGACATCATCAACGCTGCCGAAATGGCAAAGTCGATGGGGCCGGTGCGGGTGCTTGTGAACTCGGCCGGCATCGGCTGGGCTCAGCGGACGGTGGGCAAGGACGGCTCGTACGACTCGGCCGCAAATCTTGATGCATTTAAGAAGGTGATCGCAATCAACTTGATCGGCTCGTTCGATTGCATTCGCATTGTGGGCACGGCGATGTCGCTGAGCGAGCCACTTGCCAACGGCGAACGCGGCGCAATCGTAAACATCGCTTCGGTTGCGGCCTTCGATGGTCAGATCGGTCAGGCCTCGTACTCAGCCTCAAAAGGTGGAGTCGTTGGAATGACTTTGCCAATCGCAAGAGATCTCGCCGCGGTCGGTGTCAGAGTCAACACCGTGGCACCAGGACTCATTGACACTCCAATATATGGAGAAGGTGAACGAAGCGAGGAGTTCAAGACGAACTTGCAAAAGGGAGTTCTGTTTCCACAACGTTTGGGATTTCCAGAAGAACTTGCCTCAATGGTCATGGAATGCATTACCAACAGTTATATGAATGCGGAAACGATTCGTGTTGATGGCGGCATACGCATGCAACCAAAGTGATGTTCTGAGAGGGGCGTGGCAATGAACCACGTTCCACATCAGCATCCATTTACCCCATTCGACGAGATTCCGGTTGGCGATGCGAGCAGTTTCGTTCCGATGCCGCCTGTTGACGACATATTGCCAAAGGCGATGTATGACGAGTTTCGCCATCGCCTCGGCACTCGGCCTCTCGATCTTGCCCAATGGCTAACGGCCGATGCGGAGACAGATCCAACCAAAGAAATGAAAAAGCGCTTGGTCGAGCAGCGCCGTGACGATGTAGTCGCGTTATTTGACGGTGGCGAAGCCGCTGCCGAGGAAGCCGCAGATCTAGTTGCCCAGTGGATTGGGCAACCGATTACGCAAAGAGGAATCGATGCCCTCGTCGAAGCAGCACTCATGGTGGCAGATGACTTGACCGTGCTTGAGCCCCGAGCCACATCCGAAGGGCACGAGTTGCTCTTTGTTGCCGGCGTCGTCTGCTCGCCAAGTAGATGGAAACTCGCCGACAAAATGGGCAAGAACATGTTGCAGGTGCATGCTCCTGTCTCGCGCTATGCGGAACACATTGGTGCCGCCGTCGACACCACCTTGCAACGACTGAGCGTGGATCGTCCCCTGTGGCGCTCCAACTGGACACTCGAGGATCACCCAGCGCTCTTCCAACCCGAATTGCCGAACTCGCCAATGGCCAACGACGTTTCACAGATCTGGATCCGGATTGAACGCGAGACTTTGCGTCGATTACCGCAGACCAACGGGATTTTATTTACCATTCGCGGATTTCAACAACCGATCACTGATTATGTAGCGCGTGGCGGCGAACATGTTGAAGCGTTGCGTGCCCTCATCGAACGACTTCCAGATGATCTTGCCCGCTACAAGTCGGTGCTTCCGTACCGTGAGCGCGTCCTAAGTTGGTTGGCCACGCAATCGTAACTACGTCGTATAGTCGGCATTGATTCGGACGTATTCGTCCGTGAGGTCGCAGCCCCACACGGTTGATGATGCGCTACCCGTATTGAGGGTCACGTGAATGCGCACCTCAGCACTTTTCATATATGCACTTAATGTTTCGAGTGCTGTTTCATCGACGCGTGTGGGGTAGACCTCCATGGTTCCGAATCGAATGACAACCGAATCCTGATCGATATCGAGATACTGGCTGCACTTACCGATTGCCATTGCTACTCGACCCCAATTTGGATCGGCCCCATGAATCGCCGTCTTGACAAGTGGAGAATTCACAATCGCCTTGGCCACCGTTTTGGCCTGTTCGTTGCTGTTGGCGCCGTCGACAAAGACCTCGATTAGTTTTTCTGCACCTTCGCCGTCGCGTGCCACTTGCTTAGTCAGTGACAAAGCGACTTCGAAAAGCGCGCTTTCGAATTCGCCAAGATCGACGGCGCCACATTTTCCGCTTGCCATGATAAGTGCGGTATCGCTCGTCGAGGTATCTGTATCAATAGAGACACAGTTGAATGTGCGATCTATGACGCCCCGAAAAATTCGATCGAGATCCGTAGAGTCAATTGCGGCATCTGTGAACATCAGCGTGATCAGGGTGGCCATGTTTGGTTCGATCATTCCGACACCTTTTGCCACACCGACGACTCGGGCATTCGAACCAGATACAACTGATTGAGCAACTTTGGCAACGGTATCGGTAGTCATGATTCCGCGCGCCACCTCGTCTGCCGATGTTCCTCCCGGTGATTGAGGCAAGGCCTGGATGCCAGCACGAATTTTGTCCATCGGATAGGGGCGACCGATTACACCGGTCGAGGCAATGAGCACGTCATCTGGTTTGCATGACAATGCACCTGCTATCGCCGCAACTATTTCGCGTGCATTGTCCATGCCGGCTTGGCCGGTTGCGACATTTGCGTTTTTGGAAATGACGAAGACGGCTCTGGCAACGTGGTCTGCAAGGTTTTCCCGACTGATCGCCACGCTCGGGCCGCTGAATCGACTTTTGGTAAACACACCCGCGGCATGACATTGTCCGTCCGCGACGACCAAAGTGAAGTCTGGCGTGTTGTCCTTGATGCCAACACTGACGACATGTTCGTGGAACCCCAGTGGTAGATCAACGCTCATTGCGTTGAGGAAAAGTGTTTTTCTAAGTTCTCCAGAGTGTTTCGCATCGCCTGCTGATTCTTCGAAATTGCTCCTGTCAGATGAAGCAATAGTTTCGCTTTGGAATGCGTGTATTCAAATTGCTCAGTGACCTTTGTTCCGTCCGCCACGGGTTCGAGGATGTAGCGCCAAATGTGGCCGCCGAAGTGTCGCCAGGCGATCTGCTTGCCCTCATCGAACTCGATAACCGTGTTGGTGATTGGGTACGGAACACCCAGCTTCATGTCCATTCCAAATTTTGTGCCGAGGCCTAGCCGCGCTGGCACTGAACCTCTTGTCTTGCGCACGGTTCCCGAACCATCAATGATCGGATGTTGTCGCGGGTCGGCGATCATATTAAAAATCGCCTCGGGTGTGGCGTGAACAATTCGCTCGACGCCTACTAATTCAGTCTTAGCCATTTCACAAATCTATGACAACGAGCCGTAAAACTTTCATTTGTTCAAAAGCGAGCGCAATGCCTCTTCGAGCCGTTCGTGAGAGAACGTGAATCCATTCGCGGTTAGCACCGATGGGATCACCCTTTGTCCGCTAAACAACAAAGATTCGGCGAGTTCGCTACCAAGCAACAACTTGGGACCGAACGAGGGAATGGGCAAAATTGCTGGACGATGCAATACCCGGGCCAAGGTTTTTGTGAAATCGACATTCGTGACCGGATTGGGTGCCGTGAGGTTTACCGCGCCATATATCGGAGATGTGAGTAGAAACTCGATCGCCCGAACTTCGTCTTCGAGGGTAATCCAACTTTGCCATTGCTTGCCGCTGGCAAACTTTCCACCCAGGCCGAATCTAAACAGGGGGAGTTGCTTCTTGAGTGCACCGCCATCGGGGGTGAGCACGATTCCCGTGCGCAAAAATACGGTTCGTATCTCAGCGGTGACGGCAGGGCTCGTAGCAGATTCCCACTGCTTGCACACACCGGCAATAAAAGTGGTGCCAAGCGAGCTCGACTCATTCAACGCGGTATCGTCACGGTCCCCATAAATTCCGATTGCCGATCCAGAAAGAAATACTTTCGGCTTGGTTTTCAAGGAAGCAATCGTCTTGGCAAGGAGAATCGTGGACAGCACTCGACTCTCGAGGATCTCCTTCTTGTATTCATTCGTCCAGCGTTTGTCAGCGATGCCGGCCCCGGACAGATGAACGACCGCATCAACACCTTCGATGTTGGCCGGATTCAATTGGCCACGTGCCGGATTCCACGAAACCTCGTTAGCGCTGGCATGTCGTCGAACTAGTCGAGTTACTCGATGGCCCAAAACTTCCAAGTGCGAACGGAGCCGGCTACCGATGAGCCCACTCGCGCCGGAAATGAGAACGTGCATACTCAATTGATTACAAAGTCTGTGGAATGACGATTGGCACCGATGTCACAACAGTGTTTGGTCGGTACAGCAGACGAGCCTTTATCGAGAGAGCCGATTGGTTATGCAGCCATTGCGAACGAATGCTGGTCACAAATTCGGGAATAACGACAGTGATGAGATCGTCGTTGTCCTCATCGTCGAGTTGATTGATCCTCCTCAAGATTGGCTCAGTTAAATCACGAAATTCTGACGTCACCATGTCAAGCTCAACATCAAGTTTATATTCTGCCCACTGCTCCATCAGTCTGACGCCGTCTTCCGGTGTCTGAATGACGGAAAGAGCGAGAAGTCGATCAGGGCGCAGGCTCTGTGCATATTTGAGGGCCTGTAATACACCTTGATTCACGGATTCAACGAGCACGATGACAAAGTGAGTGTGAAACGGCGCGGTATAAGAGGTGTCGACCTGAAGAAATGATTTAACCCGCTTGTAGTGGCGGTTAATTACAACAAAACAAAACACAAGCATTGGTATAAGAACGGCAGGAATCCACGCGCCGTCGGCAAACTTGACGACAACAACAATTCCGGCGACAAACGCGGTTGTAATTGCACCGAGTAGCGAGAAGAACGCACGGACCGCCCAGCCAGGTTCTTTGAGCCTGCGGTGGCGGACGAACATACCGGATTGACTCAGGGTGAAACCAGTAAAGACCCCAACCGCATATAGCGGAATCAAAGCGTTGACTAATCCCCCAAATGAAAAGACAAGAAGCGAGGCAACGAATCCGAGGAAGATAATTCCGTTAGAAAATACCAATCGATCTCCACGATTCATAAGTTGTCGCGGTAGAAATCTGTCCCGGGAAATGAACGACGAAAGTCGCGGAAAGTCGGCGTAGGCCGTATTCGCTGCCAAAATCAAGATTGCAAATGTGGCGAACTGAGTGATGAAGAAGAATGCATTTCGTCCGCCGTAGACATGTTCAGCCATCTGGGCAAGGACAGTGTCTTTGATCAGACCTTTTTCATCCTTAAGCGGTTGTAAGTGTTGTGCCAAAACGCTCAATCCGAAGAAACTGGTACCAAGGATGACGGCCATCCAGGCAAGTGTCGTGGCCGCATTGCGTGGTTCGGGCTTCTTAAATGCGGGCACGCCATCGGACACCGCTTCAATTCCGGTCAGGGCAACTGCGCCGGATGAAAATGCTTTGAGGAAAAAAAACAGAGTGACAGTGTTGTGGCCATCGAGCAGTTCTTTGGCGGCTTGGCCATCATGCACGATTGGACCAAGATCACGGAAGAACACTTTGAATAGTCCGACACCAATGAGAGAGAACAAACTGATTATGTAGAGATAGGTGGGCGGCGCAAAGAGCGCCCCAGACTCTTTGAGTCCACGGAGATTGGCAACCGTCAATAACGTGATAAATCCGATGCACAGGCCAACTCGATATGGGGCTAATGAGTTGAACGCCGAAATTATCGCGGCAACGCCAGCGGCGACGGATACGGCAACCGTGAGTGTGTAGTCGATGAGCATGGACGCACCCGCGACCAGAGACGGATAAGTTCCGAGATTTTCCCGGGACACTATGTACGAGCCACCACCCGTCGGGTATGCATAAATCGTCTGTCGATAACTGCTGACAACGATGATCAGCAGTAACACGACGAGGAGAGAAATTGGCACAAGTCGGCCGTAAGCGAGTGCGCCAACTCCAGCCAGGGACAGAAAGACAATGAGAATTTCCTCGGTTGCATATGCGGTTGATGAGATTGCATCGCTGGCAAAGACGGGTAACGCGACTTTCTTTGACAGTCGATGGTGTGCATCTTCCGATGTGGCAATCGGCCTGCCGATGAAGAACCGCTTGAGGGGGTTATTCGACTGAGCCATGCGGTAAGTAAGCCTCGCACACAAGGACCCCTATTGGCGAACAATTCGCCTACGCTTGGACACTGCGATACTGCCGTCAATTTCATAACAAATGATTCGAGGAGTCTCAGGTGCACGTAGTGATTGTCGGTTGTGGACGAGTGGGTTCGTCGTTGGCGAGAGAACTCGTTGGTGCAGGACACACCGTGGCGGTTATCGACCGTAAACCGGAGGCATTTGTTCGGTTGGGCGATGATTTTACGGGTCAAAAAATTGCCGGAATCGGCTTTGATCACGACACCCTGATCCAGGCAGGTATCGAGCACGCCGACGCACTTGCCGCAGTCACCAATGGAGATAACTCGAATATCTTGATTGCCCGCGTCGCCCGCGAGAAGTTCAGCATCGAACGCGTTGTCGCTCGAATTTATGACCCGAAGCGCGCCGCAATTTATGAACGTGTCGGAATCGCCACCGTTGCCACAGTGAAATGGACATCCGAGCGGATCTTGCGCCGGATTCTTCCAGATGCCCCAGCGGTTGAATGGACTGATCCGAGCGCTCAGGTCATCGTCGTCGAACGCGACATGCCAGCCGCGTTTGTCGGCAAACGTCTGTTATCAATCGATATTGATTTTGCACGCGTGGTTGCGCTGCGCCGTTTGGGAACTGGAGTGATTCCGAATGCCGACACAATCGTGCAACAAGGAGATGTTGCCTACGTAGCGGTTGAACTCAAACGACTCGCGGAATTTGACGCACAACTATCCGTTGGCAACATCGTTGGAAAGGGCCACAAGTCATGAAGGTCGTCATAGCCGGTGGAGGAAGCGTTGGTCGATTCACCGCCGAGCAACTTGGTGTGGCCGGCCACAACATCACGATCATTGAAAATGATCGAGTTGTTTCTCGCGAATACGGTTCGGTGGCGAACTCTACGGGTGTTAAGTGGCTCCAGGGAGATGCGTGCGATGTTGCCGTGCTCACCGATGCAGGCGTCCTCGATGCAGATGTGGTAGCCGCAGTCACTGGCGACGACGAAGACAATTTGGTTGTATCACTCCTGGCCAAGCAAGAGTTCGGCGTTCCGAGAATCATTGCTCGAGTGAACAACCCAAAGAATTACTGGATGTTCAATGAAATGTGGGGCGTCGATGTGTCGGTCTCAACACCGCACCTGATTACGAGTCTCGTGCAAGAGGCTGTGGATGTCGGCAGTCTCGTGAGGCTCATGCAACTAAAAGGGGGCAAAGCCGAACTGATTGAAGTGACGCTCGCTCCGACGTCGCCCGCGGTAGACAAGGCGCTTGTCGACTTGTCGTTTCCTCGCAGCGCAACGGTCGTTGCCATTGTCAGAAGCGAACGAGTCATGGTGCCAAATCGGGACACGATTTTGCGTGTTGGCGACGAAGTGATGGCGCTGATCACCGAGGATGCCGAAGAAGCTGTGAAGCGTCTCTTAATCGGTTAAGCATCCACCCAATTTGGCCGGTCAGACTCCCGGCGCAGGCAAAAGTGTGTAGGCAGGATTGAGAAAGACATTTGCCCCATGGTCGGCAAATGGAACTCCTTCGACGGTGATGCACTGACCGTGTTGAATCCCAGGAATGTTTCGGCGACCGCTAAATACCACTGTGGCATCGCCTGTGCCATCGTTGATAACGATCTCGATTGCCTGAATTCCAGAGCGCGGCTTGATTCGCATCCGCTTTATTTCACCGCCAATTTTTACCTTTTGACGTGCGCTGATGGTTCCAATTTCTCTGAGGTGGAATTTCTCAAACCGTTCGCATAGTCGCTCGGAATCAATTTCTCGAGAGTCGACTCGGAGGTGTTTACCAATATCTCGAATTCCCATTTATGACTCGCTCAATTGTTGTAGTTCTCTCTCCAACGATACTTCGTCAAATGCACCAATGTGAGTCGTAACATCGCCATTTTGTCTGATGAACACCCAGGCGGGTTGATATGGAACTCCAAACTGAAGAAAGATTTGCCCATCTCTATCGTTGATGTTTTGGAAGCTGATTCCGTGTCTCACTACGAAATCAATCATGGACTCGGTGCTTCCATTCCATGCCACGCCAATCAGTGTGACTCCGCTAAGAAATTTTCGATGTGCACCCTCGACCGAGGGCGCTTCAAAATTGCACGTGACTCAACCGGGCGCCCAAAACCATAACGCAACTGGGTGTTGAGCAAGTTGATCGCTCAAAGTGATCGAAGAGCCGTCAAGTAGCGATGCCATGAAATCGACAGACACACTTGGAGGATCTGTGGTGACAGAGGCACTGTCGGTTGCGGAGCCACCGCAACCGACAAGCGCTATTGTGCAAGCGATCACAACACTTCGCACCGAAAATTGCATGTCTATTAGATTACCCCAGTGAAAGATCACAAGCCCATCTAGGCTCGACGACAAATGAGCACTCGCAAATTGATTCTTGCTGCTCTGTTTTGTGGATTGCTGATCGTAGTTGCCGGAAGTGTGAAACTTTTTCAGACAGTTCGTCATGGAAACGAGGTCACGCTGCTGGCTTTAGGGGAGTCAGTGACACTAGGTGATATGACCGTTCGCGTCGATGACGTTCGAATAACCGATGATCGCACGCTGGTCGACGTCGCTCTTGTCGGAGTCGAGGATGCCAGCGCAGTGGAAGGTTGGAGATTGCTCGCAGGCGGGAAAATCTCTGAGCCGGTATCGCTTCCCGTTGGCGAAGGAAACGAATGCACAACTACGAAACGCGACGTTGAGAGCATTTGCACGATCGCATTTCCAGTGTCAAAGGGCACACAAACTGTCGCCTATATCCGCGCCGGTGAACAACGTCAGTGGGCGACGAACAATTAGTCCTAAACCGCTACCGTTAGTGATGGACTTTTATCGGAGGTGATGAGTACGGCCGAACAATTTGATCTCGTCGTCATCGGTGGAGGACCAGGCGGATATGCCGCCGCATTTTATGGAGCCTCGTCTGGGCTCAATGTGGCGATGATCGAAAAGGACATACTCGGTGGCACCTGTCTGAACCGAGGCTGCATACCCGCCAAGGCATTTCTCGAAACGGCGGCGGTTCATCGCCATGTTGTTCATGCCGGAGACTTCGGGATCAATACGGGCGCGCCGGTCGTTGATTTTGCCAAGGCCCAACAACGCAAAGAACAAATTGTTGCCGGCCTTGTAAAGGGACTGACCGGGCTTACAAAATCCAAGAAGGTCACCTATTTGGTAGGCGTTGGCTCCCTTGGCGCGAATCGAATTGTCACTGCAAAACTTGCGGACGGAACGACGCGCGAGTTGCAGGGAAAGAATGTCATCCTGGCTTCCGGTTCTGTGCCACGCACAATCCCAGGATTTGCGATCGGTGGTCCGATCATGACTTCGGATGAAGTTCTTATGCTCGATCATGTACCGGCACGTATCGCCGTCATCGGTGGCGGAGCGATTGGCTGTGAATTCGCCTCAACATTTGCCGACCTCGGATCAGCGGTGACAATTTTGGAAGGACTTCCCAAGATCTTGCCCGGTTTGGATCCGGATGTGGCCAACGTCGTCGTCAAAAGTTTCAAGAAGAAAAATATTGACATTCGCACAGCCGTCATGGTGACCGGCCACGAGCCAAATGCGAAAGGCGGCACGACCGTACTTTTCGGTGAAGGCGAGCGACTCGAAGTTGATGTCGTAGTTGTTTCTGTTGGGCGCAAACCTTTTGCGGATCAGTTGGGGTTAAGCGGAACGGCTGTCAAAGTTACAGATCGTGGATTTGTGGAAGTAGATGGTTTCTGTCTCACAGGGGAGCCAGGGGTCTACGCGGTGGGAGACCTTATAAATACACCGCAACTCGCCCACGTTGCCTATGCCGAATCGATCGTGGCGGTCAAACATATGCGCAAGGAAAAGGTTTACCCAGTGATGTATGACAGAGTCCCGTGGGCGATTTACTGCCACCCAGAGGTGGCATGGGCCGGGCCATCCGAAGAGCAGGCAAAGGCAGCAGGGATTGATGTCGTAGTTGCCAAGCATCAGTACAGGGCAAACAGTCGGGCCCTGATTCTTGGGGAACCTGATGGGCTATTGAAAATTATCGCCAAAAAGAATGCGGACGGATCTGCGGGGCAAGTAATTGGGGTGCACATGGTTGGACCGTGGGTAACCGAACAGCTCTCGGGCGCCTATCTTGCGGTCAATTGGGAAGCCACCGTCGAGGAGATTGCCGAATTCATCCAACCTCATCCGAGCCTGACTGAATTATTTGGCGAGACTGCACTGTCGCTTACTGGTCGGAGCATCAACGCATGAGTATTAGGTTCGTAGACTGCATCACCGGAGAAACAATTCACCATGGCTGATATCACCCTTCCACAACTCGGCGAAACTGTTACCGAAGGAACAATCACTCGTTGGTTTAAGAAAGTCGGAGAGGCCATTGCCGCCGATGAACCTCTCTTTGAAGTATCGACGGACAAAGTTGATACAGAGGTGCCGTCTCCGGTAGCGGGGACAGTGTCGGAAATACGAGTTGCCGAAGGAGACACGGTTCCGGTTGGCACAGTCATCGCGGTGATTGGTGAAAGTGGAGGCGCCGCACCAGCGGCCGCCGCACCGACAGCCGCACCGACGGTCGCACCGGCGCCCGCTGCAACTCCGGCCCCAGCACCAGTCGTGGCAGCAACACCTGCACCCACTCCTGCATCAACTCCGGCTCCAATTCCAACGCCGACTCCCGTCGCCGGAGGTAGCAACAAGTTGCTCTCCCCAGTAGTTCGACGTCTAGTTACCGACCATGGCATCGACGTCGACGCCTTAGTCGGAAGTGGACCGGGCGGTCGCATCACTCGCGAAGATGTGCTCGATCACATCGACCGCACGGGTTCGGTGGCCGCTGCACCAAGTCCACCGGCCGCACCAGTTGCACCAAGTCAACCAGTGGCACCAAGTCCGCCGGTTGTTCCAGTAGCGCCGAGTCCGGCGCCACCGGTTGTGACAACTGCGAGTCCCGTCGTGTCGGCGCCACCGAGGCAAGCCCCAATTGCCGGCGAGCGCGAAAGTGTTACACCGCTGTCCAAAATTCGCAAATTAACGGGGGCACTGATGATTGCCTCCAAGGTCACGAGCCCTCACGTGCTCAGTGTTGTTGAGATCAATTATGCAAACGTTGACATTGCCAGAAACGCCGTCAAGGCAGAGTGGAAAGCAAGTGAAGGTTTCAGCCTCACCTACCTTCCGTTTATTTCACGCGCCATCATTGATGCGTTACGCGACTTCCCGAACCTGAATTCAACTATTGACGGCACAAACCTCATTGTGCACAACTACGTTGATCTAGGAATCGCCGTCGATCTTGACTATCAGGGGCTACTCGTTCCCGTCGTGAGAAGCGCCGACACCAAACGGTTGCGCGCAATCGCCCGCGAAATCCATGATCTCTCCCAACGCGCACGATCCCGAAAATTGTTGCCGGATGAAATACAGGGTGGAACGTTCACCATCTCGAACAATGGATCTGCGGGGTCGGTCTTGACCATGGCGATTATCAATCAGCCTCAGGTTGCGATTGTTTCCACAGATGCAATAGTTCGAAAACCGGTTGTTGCACAACTCGCCGATGGTTCGGAAAGCATCGTCATCCAACCGGTCGGGAACTTGGCGATGACGTGGGATCACCGCGCATTCGACGGCGCCTACGCCGCGCGCTTCTTGGCCAGGACAAAAGAAATCTTAGAGTCGCAGGATTGGTCTGCGGAGCTCTAATCAGATGCATGCGCAAGCGCCATTGCATGTGCGATGGCTAGGTCGCGTTCCGTACCGCGAGGCTCTCGACGTTCAGAACGGAATATTTGAACACGGCACACAGCAACACCTTCTATTGCTTGAACACCCACACGTATTTACCTATGGGCCAAGCACGAATCTGGAAAAGAATCTGCGCTGCGTTCCTGAACAGGTGGGAGCAGAACTTGTCCAGGTACAGCGTGGTGGAGACATCACCTATCACGGCCCGGGACAACTCGTCGGATATCCACTCTTGTCGCTCCCTGCAAAGCACGGCGACGACGGGCCGGCCGATACACGTAGCTATATCCACGGCATCGAGCAACTGATCATTGACGTACTTGCCGAATGCGGGATAGACAACGCCGGACGCCTTGGACAGTTTCCCGGCGTGTGGATTGACCCGCTTGGATCTTCACCGCGAAAAATATGCGCAATTGGAGTCCGCTTGGGGAGAGGCTCGACCGACCGACGAACGATGCACGGTTTCGCGCTCAACGTCGATCCAGACCTCACATATCTGCGCGAACACATCGTTCCCTGCGGTATCGAGGAGTATGCGGTGACATCCCTTGCCGAAGAAGGCGTTGTCATCTCGATGGAAAAGGTTGTTGATGTTGTCGCCCGATTGGCAACCCAACAATGGGGCAGTGGAGCCATCGAACGCCACGACGTTGCTTGGCATCACCGCCCAGATGATCTGTCGGCATTTTCTCGCGGTGAAGGTGCAGGACATCCCGTGCGGATGATGAATCGACTTGAGCAAGCAGGTGTCGGTGAAGGACTTTCGGTTTCGACGCGCAAACCTGAATGGCTTCGCCCAGTCGTCAATCACAATAACGAAGTTCTGCAAGTGAAGCGCACGATGCGCGATCTCCAACTAGTCACAGTTTGTGAACAAGCAGGGTGCCCGAATCTTTCCGAGTGTTGGTCGGAAGGCACGGCAACTTTCATGGTGCTCGGTGAGCGCTGCACTCGCGCCTGTGGATTTTGCTTGGTCGACACGCGCAAACCTTTGGCGCCCGATGCCGATGAACCTCGGCGAGTTGCCGAAGCGGTGAAACGAATGGACTTGAAATATGCCGTCCTGACCATGGTCGCAAGGGATGATCTAGGCGACGGTGGGATGGAACATGTCGTCGAGTGCCTGCGCCAGATTCGTGCGCTTTGTCCCGATGTTCAGATTGAAACGCTGGTTTCTGACGTCAAGGGAACCGATGCGCTGGAGATTCTTATCGCCGAGCGGCCAGATGTTCTCAATCACAACATCGAAACTGTTGCGCGACTGCAACGGGCTGTTCGCCCGTCGGCCGGTTACGCGCGAAGCCTCTCCGTTCTGGCACGCTCTCGCCACGCCGGTCTCACCACAAAGTCTGGAATGATCGTTGGAATGGGCGAAACAGTCCAAGAAGTTGAAGCGACTCTCGTCGATTTGGCGAGCGTCGGAGTGCAAATAGTGACGATTGGTCAATATTTGCGGCCGACTTCGAACCACCTCCCGGTGGCGCGATGGGTCGAACCGGCGGAATTTGACCACTACCGTGAGTTCGGATCTGCACTAGGCATGAGCCATGTCGAATCAAGTCCGCTGACAAGGTCTAGTTATCATGCCCGACAAGCATTGGAGTACGCCAACGTATGAGCACAACACAATTGAGATCGATAAGTCAGATCATCGCTGCTAAACGAACAGTAGAGGGCGGAGGTTTTGTCGTACACCGTCCATTTCCGACTCCCGAGATAGACCACATTGATCCGTTTTTGCTTCTCGACGAGATGGGACCGGTTCACTATGAACCTGGTAAGGCAGTTGGTGCACCAAGTCATCCACACCGCGGTTTTGAAACCGTTACCTATCTGATTAATGGAGCCATGGAACATCAGGACACCACCGGAACTCGTGCCGTCATTCGTTCGGGTGGAGTGCAATGGATGACAGCCGGGTCCGGGGTTGTGCATAGCGAGTTACCCACCGACGAATTTTTGAAGCAAGGTGGAAACATGCACGGGTTTCAGTTGTGGGTGAATCTGCCGGCAAGCAAGAAAATGATCCCGCCTCGCTATCAGGGTTATGACTCGGAGGAACTGCCGACCGTCTCGCTACCAAATGGTGGAGTGATCAAGGTAGTTGCCGGCGAAGTCCACGGTGTCGTCGGCCCCGTAGAAACGACACGCCCGATGACCTATGCCCATGCCATGCTCAACCCAGGTGATGTCATCGAGTGGACGCCTGCGGAGGGGCACAGCGCACTTGTCCATGTTTTCGACGGACATGTCACCGTTAATGATCGCAAAGTAAACGCGATCAACTTGGTGATATTTGATCGCACGGCTGGTCAAGTGCGCGTTGTGGCTGACGTCTCGCCGGCCCAGGTGTTGTTACTCGGGGGACAACCATTAGGTGAAGCGGTGTCTCGCTACGGACCATTTGTAATGAATAGTCGACAGGAAATTGTCCAAGCAATCGAGGATTACCAATCGGGGCAACTCGTTAAATGAGTTCACTCACGATTGCCACGACGGCAGAGTACGCGAGTCGATTGAGTCGCGTACGAGACGAAATGAAGAAGCGCGAAATCGATGCCGTCTTGCTTTCTGTCGGTCACGACCTCCCGTACCTGACGGGATACTTCGCCATGCCCCTCGAGCGATTGACGATGCTCGTGATTCCTCAACATGGAGATGCGGTCATGGTGGTGCCGCGCTTGGAAGGTCCGCGAGTGGTGCTACAGCCTGGAGTATTCACTATCAAGTTGTGGGATGAGACCGAAGATCCAATTGTGGTCGTCGCGGATTTTCTCGACGGAGCGAAGCGCATCGCCATCGGTGACCAGATGTGGGCCAGATTCTTGGTTGAGTTGTTGCACCACACTCCTGGCGCTTTGTTTGTGCGCGCAGTTGATGTCGTCGGGCCGCTGCGAATGACAAAGGACAAGAGCGAAATTGCCGCGCTTCACGCAGCCGGCGCAGCCGCCGATCGAGTTGCATTGCAATTGCAATCTGGCAACATTCCACTCATTGGACGAACCGAAGCGCAAGTGTCTACCGACATTTCGACTCGCCTCATTGCTGAAGGTCACGATGTTGTTAATTTTGCAATTGTCGCTGCCGGGGAAAATGCGGCCAGTCCGCACCATCACGCCGGACCGCGAGTGATTGCTCGCAACGAAATCGTCCTCTGCGACTTTGGCGGAACTATGAACGGTTACTGCAGTGACATCACGCGCTGCGTGTTTACCGGCACACCTACATCGGAGATTGCCTCGGCCTATGACGTATTGGTGGCCTCGCAGAAAGCCGGAGTCGCAGCGGGAACGGTCGGCGCCGAATGTCAAGATGTTGATCGTGCGTCTCGATCGATTATCGAAGCCGCCGGTTTTGGTGAGTACTTCGTTCATCGAACGGGTCATGGGATCGGGATGGAAGCCCACGAAGATCCGTACATGGTGAGCGGCAATCGCTTGGCCATCTCTGCTGGCCATGCCTTCAGTGTTGAGCCCGGGATTTATATCCCTGGCAAGTGGGGAATGCGTTTGGAAGACATTGTTGTGGCAACGAACGGTGGACCAGAGTCGATGAATCTCGCGAACCACTCGCTCGTTTCCGTAGACGCCTGAGTTTCGTAACAGCCGCCAATGATTCGATTAGATGCGGCGACGGTGCTTTTGCAATGGTCCACCGGGGGATTGCTGTTCGGTTGGTATACAAACCGCAATCGTGACATTGGGCCGGGCTATGCGAAGTTGTTGCGCCTCGTTTATGCAGCTTTGGCAATCGCCGCTGTTATTTGTGGTGTGCGCTATGGAATTGTGCCCATGCGCGAAATCGCAGCAGGAGCACTGGTCATTGCCGCAATAGCCACATATCGAAAATCGACACCGAACCGAGATCTAGTCGCTCCAATTCTGGGAGTCGTTGGGTTAGTCGCCGCAGGAATAGTTGCGGCGGAAGATGCGGGCAGCTCGGATGTTGCGGTTTCGCTTGCGCGTGTACTCGTGGGCGCCGCATTTCTAGGCTCGGTCAGCGACGCAATGTTGCTCGGTCATTGGTATCTGGTCCAACCAGGAATGCCGCGTCGACTGATTAACGAACTCATCACGCTGGTGATATGGATTTGGCCCGCAGAAATGGTCGTGCTGTTACTGCCAACAGGCATGGTCAGCGTGCTCAACGGTTCGATCGATGATGGGTGGAACGGAGTCCTTGGATGGTTTTGGTTGGCGTCGGCAGTCGTGACCGGAGTGCTTGTGGTAGTTACGCGGGCCGCACTCAAGGAGCGAAGTTATTCGGCGGTCATGGCGGCAACCGGATTGATGTACTTGGCGATTCTCACTGCGTTTTGCACCGACATCGTCGGACGTGCGTTACTCGCCTAACTTTCGCTTCGACTCGCTATTGGAGAACGCGGTGGCGCAAGTAGACGATGCCACTATCGAACCTTCGTTCGTCGATTAGTTCGAGTTGCAAATTGATGTCGTCGGGGAAGAACTTCTTGCCGCCACCAAGGATGACGGGGGCGACGAACTGGTGGATCTCATCGACGAGTCCCGCCTTGATCGCCTGAGCCGCCAGGTTCGGTCCTTCGATAATCATGTCGCGCTCGGCATTGGTCTTGAGTTTGCGAACGGCCACCGGGTCGAAGCTCCTCTCGACCCGCGTCTTGGCGCTCGACACCGACTGCAAGGTCGTGGAGAAGACGATCTTGTCGGCTCGGAGCCATTCGTCGGCAAAGTCGAGCATATATTGCGGCATGTCAGGAAGCGTGTGGGCCGCCTCCCAAAAGACCATCGTTTCGTACATTCGTCGCCCGAATAAATACGTACCGACAGTCCCTACCAACTCGTTGATAAATGTGTGCACTTCTTCGGTTGGTTCGCTCCAATCGAAGGTGCCATCGGGTCGCTCGACGTATCCGTCGAGCGATGTGTTCATGCAGTAAAGCAACTTGGCCATGCGCTAATTCAACTAGCGAGGTGAGTGCGGAGCAACCAGCGGCCACGGGCGACTACGTTCCATAGCCAGGCCAAGTTCGAGGAGCAATTGTTCGCTGAAGTGACGACCGTTCACCTGCAGGCCGATAGGTAATCCATCGATAGTTCCGCACGGAATCGAAATTGCCGGGTTGCCATACATATTTGCGGGAAAGGTTAACTTTCCGTTGTTGCCGGCACGGTCGATAATGCCGCCAAAAGTCGAAGGAAGCGGGCCATCTGCATCGAATGCGACATCGGGATTGCTTGCGGTGATGACGAAGTCGACGGCGTTGAAAATTTCGGCCATCCGTTCGTTTAACAACACTCGGCGACTTTCAATTTTGGCTCGAGCTTCCGAATTGTATTTGCCCGACGTGAGTTCAAGGCCCGCCTTCATCTCCGGCGTGAGGACATCGGCGCACCCCGGCCATTGGTCGCCAAGTTCTGCGTGAATTGAAATCATTCCGCTAATCGACCAGGCCGCTCCCATATTTGGTAGTGACGTATCTACCTCGATGAGTTGCAAGCCGGTCTCCGATGCCAAATGTCGCCCGTACTCTTCGAGTTGCGCCCACATATTTGGCGAGACCACGGCGCCACCCCAGTTGGGCGCAAGCACCGCCGTTTTACCCCGCAACGAATCGCCAAAAGTACCGAGCTCGGTCTCCCAATTATTTGTCCGCTGCAAACTAAGCGGGTCACGCGAGTCGTGACCATTGCAAACATCGAACCAACGCGCGGTATCGCGAATGCTTCTGGCCATGCATCCACTGTTCACGGTGAGATTTCCAAGCTTTACTTTCGGCGCCCGCGGAATTCGTCCAAATGTTGCTTTCAATCCAACCAAACCGGTAAAGCCAGCAGGGATACGAATCGAACCGCCGCCGTCGCCGCCGGTTGCGATTGTGATCAGGCCACCGGCAACTGCGGCCGAACTTCCTCCAGACGACCCGCCTGGAGTGCGCCCGTGCTGCCACGGATTATGTGTCACTCCGTTGAGCACCGTGCGAGTCACATTGACTCCACCGAATTCGCTCGCGGTGCATAAACCAATTGGATTGGCGCCACCCAACTTCGTGATCCGTTCGACCATAAGTGAGGTGTGCGTCGCTTTGCGATCGGCAAACACCACGCACGCATCGGTGTCGGGCCATCCGGTAATAGAGTCCAGTTCCTTGACGCCGAGCGGAACTCCGCCGAATGGAAGCGCGACGTCGGCATTGACCGCACGCTGGCGAGCGCCATCTGGGTCGAGAAACGAAAATGCATTCAACGTGCTGGATTCAATTGCCGACAGGCTCGACTCCAACTCTTCTAGTGGCGAATGTTGACCGGAACGAAACGCATCGACGAGAGAGACCGCATCGCCCTGCCAAGGAGTAGCGCTGACGACCCGTGTCATTGCGTCCTGTGTCACCATTCCAAAGTAGTCGTTCATCTTGATGCGGGCATTAGGGTACAAAAGTCATGGATAGCCGAGCATTTCTCGAAATTGAAGCAACGGGAATCCGCAGTCAATGGGTCATGGTGGTGCCGCCTCGGTTGTGCACGGGAGGTGGCTTCCTCTTTGGCGGTGCCGGTCTGGCCGGGGCAGTGTCGGCGATGGAGCAACTCACGGGTCGCCACTGCATCTGGGCCACGGCTCAATATTTGTCGTATGCGCGGTCGGGTGAGACCATGCTCATCGATGTCACTCTCGCCGTTGTCGGGCATCAGATCACTCAAGCGAGAGCGGTGTGCCACGTAGGCCATCGCGAGATTCTCACGGTAAACGCCGCTTTGGGCGAACGCGAGTTTGAACACTCTGGGCAATTTGTACACATGCCACCGGCCCCTAGACCAGATGATCTCCCAACGAGGTCACATCGGCACCAAGTCGAAAACACGATTCATGAGCGGCTAGATCAGCGAATTGTCGTTGGCAGAGACCTCGAACAATTGGACGGCACGCCGAGCGACGGTCGAACGCTGATGTGGGCGCGTATTCCTGATGTGCTCACCGACGTAGATACCGCGACATTGGCGGTGCTTGGCGATTTTGTGCCGATGGGAATCGGTCAAGCACTTGGAGTACCCGGAGGCGGAAACAGTCTTGACAACACATTGCGCGTCGTTCGCCTCGTTCCTACTAAGTGGGTCTTGTTAGACATACAGATATACGCCGTTGAGCGAGGATTTGGCCATGGTTCGGTGACGATGTTTGCCGAAGACGGAACTCTCCTGGCAACGGCAAGCCAAAGTTGTATCGCTCGCCTATGGAGGGAGTGATCGAATGATGAAACGCCCTGGCATGACTGTCCCGCTTCCTGGGCATCTGCACACCCACCAAAAGCGGCTTGGCGAACTAGCCGACATGGGTTACACCGACATTTGGTCCGCCGAATCGGATGGTGCTGATGCATTTACTCCACTCGCCATGGCCGCCGCTTGGGAACCGCGGTTGCGACTTGGTACAGCAATCGTTCCCGCCTACACACGTTCGCCCGCATGTCTTGCTCAAAGCGTCGCTTCGATGGCCGATGCGGCACCGGGACGCTTTGCGATCGGTATTGGTTCATCAAGCAACGTCATCGTTGAACGGTGGAATGGTGTGCCCTTTGTCGAGCCATATAAGAAGGTGCGCGATGTAGTGCGTTTCTTGCACGATGCATTCACCGGCGAAAAGATCTCCAAGCAATACGACACATTCAAGGTGGACGGTTTTCGGTTGGGTGTCAAGCCCGAACACAAGCCCAAAATATTGATTGCGGCGCTTCGCCAGGGCATGTTGAAGTTGGCCGCCCGAGAGGCCGATGGTGCAATTATCAATTGGCTATCGGCAGACGACGTAAAGCGCGTGGTATCCGTCATCGAAGGCGCCGCCGATGGCGCAGAGAAAGAGATCGTCGCGCGAATATTTGTTTGTCCAAGTGAAAACACGAAACAAGTGCGCGATGCGGCACGTTTCGCGATTGCCGCATACATGAATGTGCCGGTATATGCGGCGTTTCACGAATGGCTCGGTCGCGGGCCACAGATGCAAGGGATGTGGGACGCGTGGAAAGCAGGTGACCGCAAGGCGGCACTCGCGGCGATTTCCGATGAGTTGGTGGATGATCTTGTCGTGCATGGCAGCGCTGCCGAATGTCGGGTCAAGATTCAGAAGTATTTCGACAACGGTGCAACTACATCTTCACTGGCAATTTTACCGCTCGACCCGGCAATGGATTACTGGAAAGCAGTCCAAGACTTATCTCCAAGCGCTTACTAGTCGTTCGACCGTGATTCGCACATGACAACGATTGATACCGACGTCGAGGCAACGACACGACTAGATCTTGAACAGGAACAACGCAGCGAAGGATGGAAATTATTGCGCGGCACATTGCGTGTGCAGCGCCGCAACCTGTTGATCGGTGTCGTCATTGGCATTTTCTGGGCGGCCGGCAAGGTGACCGTACCGCAACTAACAAAATACGCGATCAACCACGGAATTGAACTCAACGGTTCGTTGTGGAAATGGTCGGTGCTCATTGCTTGCGCCGGCGTGTTTATCGGAATCCTTTCCGGTTTGCGCCGATACATGGCATTTCGTGAAAGTCGGTGGGCCGAGACCCTTCTGCGCGAGAAACTATTTGCCCATGTGCTCGGTCTGCACATCGGATACCACGATCGGGCTCAAACCGGACAACTGATGAGTCGTGCGTCAAGCGATATGCAACAGGTTCAGGGATTCATTGTGATGATTCCGATCACACTTTCAAACGTGGTTCAAATTCTTGCAGTTACCACAATCCTGTTTTTCACTGATCCGATCTTGGCCACGGTTGCATTGCTGCCACTGCCATTTGTCAATTTGGCGGCGCGTCGGTTCTCCCATCGAATTCATCCAGCAGTGCTCGCCGTGCAAGTCGAGCAAGCGCAATTGGCGAGCGTGGTCGAAGAGAGCGTCTCCGGCGTGCGCGTGGTCAAGGGTTTTGGCGCCGAGCAAGTCCAGTACGACAAACTCGCTAAGGAGGCAGATGACATAAAGCGCGAGTCGCTCAAAGCCGCCGGAATCCGCAGTAGCTTTTTGCCCGCGATCGACCTCCTTCCAGCGCTCGGACTCGTGGCGGTCCTCGGCGTGGGTGGACATCGGGTCATAGATGGTCATTTATCGATAGGCGATCTCGTGGCGTTCAACGTGTATCTCACGTTGTTGGTGTGGCCGCTGCGAAACATAGGCATGATCATTGCCCTTGGTCAGCGCGCCGCCGCCGCACTTGTACGAATTCAAGAAGTTCTGTCAACCGAGTCTCAGGTGACAGACCCTGTCAAGCCGCTCTCCCTGCCAACACAGGAACCGACGGGCGCAGTTCAATTTGAGCATGTCCAGTTTGGATATGACCCCGCGTACCCAGTGTTACGTAATTTCAACTTCACAATCGGTGCGGGCGAATCAATCGCCATCGTTGGTGCCACAGGTTCGGGTAAGTCAACAGTTACTCGTTTATTACTCCGCTTTTATGACACAGATAGTGGCCACGTATTCCTCGATGGAATTGATGTTCGCAAGTTACGACTGCACGATTTACGCCAGTCGATTGGAGTGGTCTTTGAAGACACGCTGCTATTCAGCGACACCGTTTCCGCCAACATTGCGTTTGCCAAATCAGGTGCGAGTCGGTTGGACATTGAACGGGCGGCCATTCTCTCTGGGGCGCATGATTTCATTTTGCAATTGCCCAATGGATATGAAACGACTATTGGCGAACGAGGATTTTCGCTTTCTGGTGGCCAACGCCAGCGCATTGCGATCGCGCGAGCGATCATTTCCGACCCGAGGGTGCTCGTGTTGGACGACGCCACTTCTGCCGTTGACCCAAGCAAGGAAAGCGAGATTCGCGAAGCGATGCAAACCGTGATGAGCGGTCGCACAACAATCGTCATCGCCCATCGACCCGGGACCATCGCGCTTGCTGATCGAGTCCTTTTGCTCGACGATGGCCACGTGGTCGCCACTGGTCGGCATGACGAATTGGTCGCCACAAGCTCGCGCTATCGCGAAGTGCTTGCATCGATGAGCAAGGACGACAACTGAGATGTGGGCACAAGGCGGGGTTACAGACGAAGATCGTCTCAGTCGAGCCCAAGCCAGGACGATCATGGGTCGCGTATTGCGTATGGCCAAACCATTTCGCAAGACGATGTACATCTCTCTGGGTTGCGTGCTCGTGACGACTGCAACGACTCTGTCTGGGCCCCTACTCGTCCGGTACGGCATCGACTCCGGAATTCGTGCCGGTAATTCGGCGAAACTCGATCGAGCAGTTATCACGTATCTACTGATAACCGCAATCGCTTACATCTTTGGACGAATGCAGTACCTCTATCTCAATCGAACGGGTGAATCATTTCTGAGAGTCTTACGAATCGCCGTGTTCAAACAGATGCAGCGTCAGTCGATGGCATTTTTCGACCGCAACAAGGCCGGTGTCCTTGTCGCCCGCATGACGGCCGACATCGAGTCGATGGCAGAGCTAGTGCAATTTGGACTTTTGCAATTCATTGCAGCCGGCATGCTCATGATTTTTGCAATCCTGGTGTTGCTGTCGATGTCATGGCAACTCACGTTGGTGACTCTGTTGGTTATGCCAGTGATTATTGTCTCGTCGTTTAAATTTCAGCGTGACTCGAATAGGGCATATTTGACCGTACGTGAACGCGTTGGCGCAAACCTTTCCGCGTTGCAAGAGGGGATTACCGCAGTTCGGGTCATTCAGGCCTATGCGCAAGAAGACGAACAGATCACAAAATTCACCAAGTCGAACCGAGCACTATTTTCCAGTCACGAAAAGAGCGTGCGGGTAAGCACGTGGTATTTCGCATTGGTTGAATTTTCCGGTGTGTTAGCGAACGCGCTCGTCATAGGCGTGGGCGGTTGGCTTGTGCATCGCGGGACCGTCACACTCGGCACCGTGGTTGCGTTTGTGTTGCTGCTATCTAGTTTGTTCGACCCGGTTAGCCAACTCTCTCAGTTGTACAACACCGTCCAATCTGCCGGTGCTGCCCTCAACAAATTGTTTGGCATCCTTGATTCCAAACCCGAAATTGATGAAAACCCTGGGGCCATTGAACTTCCACCGACGGGTGAACTGAAGGTCTCCAGCCTCACCTTCGCCTACGCCGGAGCGGATACCCCGGCGCTCAATGACGTTTCGATCACGGTCAGTGTGGGAGAGAAACTTGCCCTCGTCGGCCCGACCGGTGCGGGCAAATCAACACTTGCCAAATTGATGGCCCGCCTTTATGACCCGCAGCAAGGAAGCGTCACCTTCGGTGGGATCGATTTGAAAATGGCGACTATGACATCTTTGCGTGAGCGCATCGTCGTGGTTCCACAAGAAGGATTTCTGTTTAATGGCACCATTCGCGACAACCTGCGAATTGCCAGGGCTAGTGCAACCGAAGTCGAGATCGATGCGGCAATCGCGGCGATCGGCGCTACCGAACACTTCGCCCAATTCCCCGATGGTCTCGACACCGAGGTGCGCGAACGTGGTAGCCGGCTCTCGGCCGGCGAACGTCAACTCGTTGCACTTGCCAGAGCCGCACTCGTTGATCCAGCCGTGTTGGTGTTGGATGAAGCCACATCGAATCTCGACCCAGGCACCGAAGCCGAAGTTGAGCTGGCCCTAGAACGACTGATGATCGGCCGCACGGTCATCGTTGTGGCCCACCGACTTTCAACTGTTCAGCGCGCCGATCACATTGCCGTAATCGATGCTGCTCGTATTGCCGAGTATGGAACTCACGCCGAACTTCTAGCCATTAGTGGACG
>JBDTPW010000118.1:0-3174 GCA_039932495.1 Ilumatobacteraceae bacterium | reverse complement strand
ACAAGAAACACCTGAACGTGTAGCGCATCGGTTGTCTTCAGGATTCGTGCGGCGAATGGTGTGAGACGAACGTCGATCAATTCTCGCAACTTGATCTCGAGGGGAATGCCACGGGTGAACCCAGTTAAATCAATCGCTTGTGAGTCCGCTGGTGCCAGCGCAATCGAAACAACTTCGCCATGTCGAAGCATTAAGACTTCGCTGAGCATCGTAGGATCATGTATGACCACACCGGCGGGAACGAACACGAGCCATCGCTTTGTCAGTTGATACATCCGCGGGGCCAATTTCAGTAGCAGCCCAACGCTTAGAACTAATCCAACGCCGCCAAATACCCATTGACGATCGGCAATCAGTAGTGGAGTAAACGTCACAGCCGCGACGAGCAAAAGATAGGCAAGCCCAACGGGAACGATCAGTGAGACCGGGACTCGCAACAGGAAGCGCTGCTCATCGCCATAGGCACCGGCCTGCACATGGCTATTGCCATAGATCGAACTGAAAATGACGAGACAAGCAAATAGCGCGCACGCAGCGCCGGCAATCGCCCAGGCAATTGTGTCGGCATCACCGATACCAAAAATAAGGTGCACCGTCACAACGGGCGCGATGCATCGGGCAACTATTAGCGATAACGGATGAAGTATCCACAGTGCAATCGTGACGAAGGCCCACAGCGTCCATAGTTCGACAGTCATCGTGTGTCGCAATGCGGCCGAATGTTGCGGCAAAGAGTCGGTGAGATTGTTCGGTATTAGCGCCGCAGCGAGCCACAACAGTCGTACCAACCACACTCGCTGATTTGCGGTTGGTCGCGGCACGCACCGAGCATATGTCGCAGTGCACCGCGTCGGTATTATTCATGTCATGGTCGGCGCGAATACACCTTCAAAGAAGGTTGGCGATCGTGCAGCCGAATTGCGACAAATAATCTCCTATCACAACGAGCGTTACTTCACCCAAGACAACCCTGAAGTTTCGGACTCCGAATTCGACGCCCTTGTGCGCGAACTCGCCGGACTCGAAGCGCAGTTTCCGCAACTGGTCACGCTTGAGTCACCGTCGAGTGGTGTGGGTGCGCTAGGCACAATCACGTTCTCCCCAGTAACACATCGCGTTCCGATGACGAGCCTGGATAACGCGATGGGCGTCAACGAACTTCGTGCCTGGGGCGAGCGCATGGTCAAGGGCCTTGGCAGTGCGCCGATGCATTTCATCTGCGAACTAAAGATTGATGGGTTGGCAGTGAGTCTTCGCTACGAGCACGGCATTCTCGTGCAAGCGGCAACCAGGGGAGACGGCAAGGTCGGAGAAGATGTCACCGCCAACGTCAAGACAATCAATGCAATTCCCAAAAAACTCGTTGCTGAACGCAACTCCGTCGTTCCAGAAGTTCTCGAAGTTCGGGGCGAGGTATACATGCCGATCACCGCGTTCAAACGCCTGCAAACGGAAAAGGAAACCGAAAACGAGCGCCGTCTTTCCGCCGGTCGAAAGCCCGAGCCCGTGCCGGTCAATCCACGTAATGCTGGCGCAGGCAGCCTGCGTCAGAAGGACGCCAAGGTCACGGCTAGTCGCGATCTTTCGTTCTGGAGTTATCAACTTGGCGAAGTCGTCGGTCTACCGGAGTTCAAGTCTCATCACGACACGCTCGGTTATCTGAAGCAAGCTGGCTTCCCCGTTAACCCAGAAACAAAAGTGTTCAACAGCATCGATGAAGTGATCGCATTTTGCGATCTTTGGGAGACTCATCGCCACGATCTTGGTTATGAAATCGATGGGGTAGTGGTCAAACTCGACGATCTCGCCCAACGCCAAGCGCTCGGCTTCACCTCGCGTGCGCCTAGATGGGCGATCGCCGTCAAGTTCGCCCCAGAAGAGCGCAATACCGTCCTCAAAGATATTCAGATCTCCATCGGCCGCACCGGTCGCGCCACACCATTCGCGGTACTTCAACCCGTCTTTGTCGGCGGCTCCAACGTGTCGATGGCCACGCTGCACAACCGTGAGCAGGTCATGCTGAAAGATGTCCGCCCGGGCGACACTGTCGTGGTGCGCAAGGCGGGCGACGTCATCCCAGAGGTTGTTGGTCCAGTTCTTTCCCTTCGCCCTAAAAATTCCAAACCGTGGAAATTCCCAAGCGTTTGCCCATGCCATCTCAAATCGACGCTCGTGCAAGTTGCCGGCGAGTCCGACACCCGCTGTGTCGAGCCGCAGTGTCCGTACCAACGAGACCAGCGCATCATTCATTTTGCCTCGCGTGGGGGAATGGATATAGAAGGTCTCGGCGAGAAAACCGTGTTTGCACTTTCCGACGCAGGGTTCGTCAAGGACGCCGGTGACCTCTATTCGCTCACGGCCAAGCAACTCCTCAAGATCGAAGGCTTTGCCAGCCTCAGTGCAGACAACCTGCTCGCCGCAATCAGCAATTCAAAAACTCGGACCCTTCCAAAATTACTCACCGCACTCGGAATCAAAAACCTCGGTCCGGCGGCGTCAGAGTCTCTCGCCCGCAAGTTCGGTTCGCTTGACGCGATCATTGGAGCCAGCAAAGACGAACTCAGCGCCATCGACGGGGTCGGCGCCGTCATTGCCGAGTCGATCACTGCGTGGTTTGCCAATCGCGACAATCGCAAAATCATTCAGAAGTTGCGCAACAATGACGTTGACTTTGGCAATGTCGCCACAAGCTCGTTACCTCAGTCGCTTGTCGGAAAGGCCATTGTCGTCACCGGCACGGTCGAGGGCTTCTCTCGCGAAGAAGCGGAGGCGGCGATCAAAGATAGAGGCGGCAAGAGCCCGGGAAGCGTGAGTGCCAAGACGTTCGCGGTCGTTGTTGGTTCAGAGCCGGGGGCGGCCAAAGTGACGAAAGCCGAACAACTCGGCGTCCCGATGATCGATGCCAAAGAATTCGTCGAACTTCTAAAGACCGGCAAGTTGCGCTAGTCAAGCGGCAACGCTACGAAGATTCCTTCAGCGTCTGGCGTGATTGCTCAAGATTGGCCGGCGGTTTTGGCCATTCCAGTTTGAGCCGACGAAGTTCCTTGAGCACAATCTCGCTAACCAATAAATTCCTGAACCACTTGCGATCGCTCGGGATAATCCACCACGGCGCGTAGTCAGTATTCGTTCGCGTCAGCGTTTCCCCGTAAATCTTCATGTAGCGATCCCAGT
>JBDTPW010000117.1:0-22241 GCA_039932495.1 Ilumatobacteraceae bacterium | reverse complement strand
AATTACCTCGTCGTGAAGCAAACCGTTTGACGAGATCAAACTGTTAGACCGCCAATTGCTTATGCCGTGTCGGTCGCTGATGCGACCTCCGGACTCCTCAACGATGGGGTAGAGCGCTGCCGTGTCGTATGGTTGCAACCCAACTGCATCTACCGCCAAATCAATTGCGCCTTGGGCGACAAGCATGTGTTGCCAAAAATCGCCGAATCCACGTGATCGTTGGGCATCGACCTGCAACTTTTCAAGCGCCAGCAGTCGATCGACTTTTGACCAGCCAATGTTCGGCGTGAGGCTCACATGTGCTCGGTCAATTGTCGCCACGGAGCTGACCATGATTGGCGAACCGTTGCAGAAAGCCCCTGTTCCGCTCGTTGCCCACCATCGAAGTCCCAGTGCGGGAGCCGACACCACTCCCACGACCGGAACTTCGTTATGGATAAGGGCAATTAGTGAAGCCCAAATCGGAATTCCGCGAACATAGTTCGTTGTTCCGTCAATCGGATCGATAACCCACTGAAATTCGGCATCTAACGGACCGCTTATTCCGTGTTCTTCGCCGAAGAAGCCGTGGGTTGGTCGTTCGTCTCGAACGAAATTTGCGATCGCCAGTTCTGTGGCCCGGTCAAATTCCGTGACGTCGCTGTGGTCGGATTTTTGCTCGACGAGGAAATTTCTCGATCGATAGCCCGGCAGGCTCACCGCATCGGCTGCATCTGCCATCCGCATTGCAAGTGCTAATTCGGCAACCAGGTAATCCATTTCGGCTAGCGCCGACGAAGGCGAAGAATTGTGTCGGCGATGCCTTGGGCATCGAGACCGAGTTGGGCCAGAATTTTGTCCGGCTTGGCATGGGGGATAAATCGAATAGGAATACCGAGTATTTCTGTACGCGTAGTTTCGATTCCGGTGTTGACAGATTGCTTAGTGATCGCGTCGGAGAGCAGCATGCCAATTCCGCCATCTCGGATTCCGTCTTCAACGGTGATGACTAGTTGATGTAAGGCAGCGTCGGCAATCATTTCCGGATCGGCCGGCACGCAAGATCGAACATCCCAAAGTGTTACGTCGATATTCCTCTCCGCAAGTAATTCGGCGGCCTTCTCGGCGTTGCCAACGAGTTTGCCGATGGCAAGAATGCATACGCTCTTTGTCGCGTCGGTCCGAAGTTTGCGCGCCTTGATGCCGGAACCGACATCGTTGTCGGGAACGTTTCGGGCAAGCCCCTTCGGATACCGAATCGCCACGGGGCCGCTATCGGCCAGGCCAATGGAGTCGACAAGCATCTGTTGCAGTTCTTGAGCGCTCGATGGTGCGAGAACCGTCATGCCCGGAACCTTGGCAAGCAAAGCCATGTCGTAGATGCCGTGATGGCTTGGGCCGTCATCTCCTGTAATTCCGGCGCGATCAAGACAGAACACAACCGGCAGTCGATGAAGTGCGACGTCAAACACCACCTGATCCCACGCTCGATTGAGAAATGTTGAATACAGGGCAACGACCGGGCGCAGTCCGCCCATTGCCATACCTGCCGCGGCCGTCACCGCATGTTGTTCGGCAATTCCAACATCAAAAAAGCGGTCAGGAAAATGCTCTTGAAACGGAAGGAGTCCGGTAGGTCCTGGCATCGCAGCAGTGATTGCAACGATTCGGGGATCGAGTTCGGCAATCTTGATGATGCCTTCGGCAAACGCTTGTGTGTAACCGGTGGGTATTGACTTTGGCGGTCCCCTCAACGGATCGAACACCGGGGCATCGTGCAGATTTTTTTCATCGTCGTCCTCGGCTGGAGAATACCCGCGACCCTTTTGAGTAATCACATGGATCACGATCGGACCCTCGGAGACACGATGCTCGGCTGCGATAAAGGCGTGTTCGAGCGCCTCAAGATCGTGACCATCGATCGGACCGACGTAGCGAACCCCAAGCGCCTCGAAGAATGCCGGAGGCTGGAGGAACTCGCGAACACCCGCCTTGAATGCCTCGAGGCCGCGTTCGGCCTGAGGGCCAACGAGTGGTAGATCGCGCAAAAACCGCTCGAGTTTGCGTTGACGACGAACGTAAACGGGATTTAGTCGAATGTTTGTGAGTTTGCTGGCAAGCGATTGTGTCACTCGATCGATCGGGCCACCAACACCGCTCGTATCGTCCGATGTGGTTGGGGCCTGGGTGAGGTTGGAAATCGTTTTCGCGTAACTGCGGCCATTGTCGTTGAGCACGATGATGACACGTTTTTTGCTGTGGCCGAGATTGTTCAGCGCCTCATATGCCATTCCGCCCGTCATAGAACCGTCGCCAATAACGGCAACGACATGGCGGCGGTCGGGTGTCAATCCCGAATCGCGGGCAACGGCTAATCCATAGGCGTAACTGAGCACGGTCGATGCATGACTATTTTCGATGAAGTCGTGAATGCTCTCTTCACGATTTGGATAGCCCGACAATCCGTTGGCTTGACGAAGCTGGTTGAACCCAAGACGACGACCGGTGACGATTTTGTGGATGTAGGCCTGATGCCCCGTATCCCACAGAATTGCGTCGCGCGGCGAATCAAACACTCTGTGCAATGCCAAGGTGAGTTCGACGGCTCCAAGGTTTGATCCGAGATGGCCACCATTGATGGCAACGGATTCCACTACAAAGTCACGAATTTCTCCGGCAAGATCCTGCAACTGGGGAATGCTTAGCGACCGTAAATCGCTAGGTTGACGAATATCGGCGAGAGCCATAGCCCCTACACGATACCTCCATTGCTAGCAAGGGTTTATGGGCACGGATATCGGGGTGCTTACTACTTTCAAGCATCACAATTATGATCGTGGCCGCAGCCTTATGTGTTGGCGGAGTTGCCGCCGCTCGGGCCGACACTGCGGGATCCACGATTACCGTTTGCGCGCAAAAGTCATCCGGACAAATGCGCTATTCCAGAAATGGAACATGCAGACAAAATGAAGTCAAATTGATTCTCGGAAAAACTGGTCCAACTGGTGACACGGGAGCAACTACGTTCAAAAGCTTTGACTCGGGTTCCTTTCAACACGGAGTGCTTTTGAAAACCGGAACAGATGCATGGGTGCTGTTATTGCCCGTGCCGATTCCGTAAGTTCATAATTAAACCCGCCAGACTACGTCACTGGGTGCTGGATATCCGTTAGGCCGAGTCGGCGGTTGTTCCATTTGTGCAGAGCTGTACCAATTGCAAACCCAACTCCGAAGACGACGAGGCCGCCAATTCCGTCGAGCCAGAAATGGTTTGCCGTCACAACAATGCAAAACAACGTGATCGCCGGATAGATGAGCATCAGCGCTCGAATCCACTTCCTTCGGGTAAGTGGCCACAGAGCGAATGAACACCACGACGCCCACCCGACGTGCAGCGAGGGCATTGCCGCGTACTGATTGGACAAGGTCGCACCAGGGCCTTTGTTAAACGTCCAAGGTCCGCCGTATGCGCTTATGGTGTCGACAAAACCAAAGCTGATCGAGTGGTTGTAATTTCGCAGCGGCGAGGGGATGCATGCTCCGCCTTGATTTTCTGGCATTTCCACAGTCGGGCACGGAGCATCGAGCAAGCGTGGCGGCATCAGCGGAAAGACAACAAAACCGATGATCGCCAATCCGGTCATCGCGGCAAGCGCGTTACGCCATTGGGGGAATACGTCGGGACGCCTTTTGTACATGACAATGAACACGGCCAAGGTGACAAAGAAGTGAGCGCTCCCGTAATACGCGTTCATCAACTTGATCAGCCACAGGTGCGGTAGAACAAGATCCTGTATTGATTCCTCGTGGTACAGACCGACCCAACGTTCAAGTTCGATAACCCGAATCGCGTTGGTAAAAGCATGGACAGGAATCTGGACGCCACTCACCAGTGCGGAACCGAATTGATTTCGAACCAATGTATAAGCGGTATAGAAAGTGGAAAAGATGATCGCTTCCTTCCACCACGTTGTTTGGTAGTGCCGCCCTGCCTTCGACTTTTCAATTGCCGAAGGCTGATCGTCCACAGGGAAATAGTAGGCGGTTGTGCATGTGCGACAAATACTCAGTGTCCTCTATTCGGTAGGCTGAGAAAATGTCACCGCTTCCGTCATCGGCTCCATTAGTTGATTCAGATGTCTTGGCCAAAGTATTGGCCAAAGGGCGCAGCACGGGCGCCGAGTTTGCCGAGATATATATAGAGGACAAGCGCTCGACATCAGCCGGTTTGGATGACGGAAAGATTGAGCAAGTCACGAGTGGCCGAGACCGCGGTGCGGGTATTCGAGTTGTTTCCGGCGAAACGACTGGATTTGCGCACACTTCCGACCTCTCCGAGCGAGGATTGCTTGCCGCGGCCCAGGCTGCTGCCACCGCGGCAAGGCAAGGTGATGGCGGTGTGCACACAATTGCGCTGAATCCGCTTGTTCGTCACCCGGTCAATGATGTTCGAATTGCCCCCGATCAAGTTGTCAAAGCACGCAAAGTCGAAATGTTGCATCGAGTTGATTCGGCAGCCCGCTCAGTGGATGGCGCCGTTGTACAGGTAACCGCCGGCTACGGAGATTCGATGAAACGAATCTTGATCGCCAATAGCGACGGCGTGTTTAGTGCCGACGAACAGGTGCGCACGTTGTTTCGAGTCAACGTAGTAGCCAACGCGGATGGTGGCATGCAAACCGGCCGCGACTCGATCGGTCAAACGATTGGTTTTGAACTATTCGAGGAAAACGACGTTGAGGAACTTGCGGTACGCGCGGCCAAGCGGGCAATAACGAAACTCAAGGCACGCCCGGCGCCCTCGGGAAGCATGCCGGTGGTGATCAAGCGCGGCAGCGGGGGCGTACTGTTTCACGAGGCCTGTGGTCACGGATTGGAAGCAGACTTAGTTGGCAAAGGTGCAAGCGTGTACCGAGGCAAGGTCGGCGAAATGGTTGCAGCACCGTTTATCACTCTCGTCGATGACGGAACGATGACCGGTGAGTGGGGTGCCATCGGAGTCGACGATGAAGGGCATCCATCTCAACGCAACGTGCTCATTGAAAATGGCGTTCTCACCGATTACATGTGGGACTTCTTGCGTGCGCGCAAAGAACGCCGCCGCCAGAGCGGAAACGGAAGGCGTCAAAGTTACGCCGATCTTCCGATGGTGCGGATGACCAACACGTTTGTTCTCAACGGTTCGTCCGAACCAGATGACATCGTGCGATCTACAGAGCGCGGCGTCTATGTGGCCCAACTCGGTGGTGGCAGCGTTGACACCGCGAGCGGCGACTTTGTGTTTGGAATGACGGAGGCATACCTCATTGAGAACGGCGAAATTACCGAGCCTTTGAGGGAAGGCAACTTGATTGGAAATGGTCCCCAAGTTCTCAACGACATCGACATGCTTGGTAACGATTTTGCGATGGGTAATCCAGGTACATGTGGCAAAGACGGGCAAGGTGTCCCCGTCGGTGACGGACAGCCAACCTTGCGCGTCAAGGCGCTAACGATCGGCGGTACCGCGGCGTGAGCGTGGAAGTTCCTGATCTGCAAGCGATCGCAGATCGAGTTGTGGCTCAGGCAAGCAAGGGTGAGCAGATCGAGGCATTTGTCGGACGCGGTGGTGAAACCGCGATTCGCGTGTACGAGGGAGAAGTTGAACACTTTGTCTCCGCCCAAAGCGAAGGCGTCGGTATTCGAGTCATAAAGGATGGTCGCACGGGCTTCGCCTATGCCGGCACACTTGATCCGGCGGCGGTTGTTGAAGTGCTGGCCGAAGCGCGCGACAATGTGCAATTTGGTACTTCAGACGAATTTGCGGGGCTCGCCGAACCGGACGGCGTTGAACCGGTTCCACAAAAATTTTGGGATGAGGAACTTGAACATTTTCTAACTTCGGAAAAGATCGCCATCACGAAGGAACTGGAAAAGCTAACTCTTGCAGTCGATCCGCGAATTCGAGTCGAGGAATCAAACTATGACGACGGTTGGGGCGAGACTGCTGTCTCCACGACAACCGGTATTCGCGAATCTGGTCGTGGCAACTCTTGTTATGTCTCGGTGGGCACCCTGGCAGACGAGGGCGACGAAACTCAAGTCGGTTACGGATTTTCAGTGGGCGATTCGCCAAAGGAATTCAATTTGCCTAAGGCCGCCCGCGAAGCTTCCGATCGCGCCACGCGATTGCTTGGGGCAACTAAACCACCGAGCAAGCGAGTAACGGTTGTCCTAGATCCATACGTCACCGCACAGTTTCTTGGTGTCATTTCCAGCACCCTTAATGGCGAGAGCGTTTCTAAAGGACGCAGTTTTTTTGCAGATCGACTAGGCGATCAGGTGGCGGATTCTCGGATCACGCTTGTCGACGACCCGACAAATCCACTGGCTTACACGGCAACAGATATCGACGGTGAAGGACTGGCCGCTAGGCGAAATGTGCTCATCGAAGATGGCGTGCTGAAAAAGTTCGTCCATTCGTCGTACAGCGCTAGACGAATGAAGACCGTGAGCACAGGCAACGCCGTTCGGGGCGGCTTCGCCGGTTCGCCCGGCGTTGGGTGCATCGCAATGCAACTCACTCCTGGCACGAAATCTCAGGACGAACTCATTGCCGATGTGGACGACGGGGTATGGGTTCACATGGTTCAAGGGCTGCACAGCGGCGTCAACCCGATTTCAGGAGACTTTTCCACCGGCGCCTCCGGTTTGCTTATTTCCAAAGGTCAGGTTGGAGCGCCGGTGCGTGAATTTACGATCGCAAGCACGTTGCAGCGGATGTTGCTAGACGTTGTGGCGTTGGGCAACGACGTCGACTGGTTGCCAACGAATGCCGCAGGGCTAACGATGGTTATTCGTGACGTGACGATGAGCGGCGCTTAGGTTACCCATCGATACGCAATTGGTGTAAGCAGTACCCATGCCAATTTTGCATGCCGTCATTCTTGGAATCGTTCAGGGCCTCTCAGAGTTTCTGCCCATTTCCTCGAGCGGGCATCTCATTATCGTGCCCTGGTTGTTTGGTTGGAGTGATTTCGCCAATAACGTCGCTGCCGAAAAGGCCTTCGACACTGCATTGCATCTTGGCACGCTGATCGCGGTGCTGTTTTATCTTCGTCGGGAATTGAATTTATATATTCGCGCAGGCGTACTGGCCGTAATCGATTCGGACAAGCGAACGTCATTGGAGGGGAGACTGGCGTGGCTCTTTGTCGTCTCGTCTCTCCCTGCTGCATTAGTTGGCGCGATAGGAGATGCGTGGATCACCGAGCGTTTGGGAAAGCCCTGGTTGATCGCTCTTTCCCTAATTGTCTTTGGAGTCATCTTGCTGTGGGCCGATAGACGCAGCGGTAGCCGAGACGTCGTGACTTTTCGCGGGCGCGACGCGGCAATAATCGGCGTGGCCCAAATCCTGGCATTGAATCCCGGCACATCACGTTCGGGAATAACCATTACTGCGGCGCGCCAACAAGGTTTTTCGCGCGATGCTGCGGCACGGGTGTCGTTTCTCATGGGCGTTCCCGTGATCGCCGGTGCCGTGGCTTACAAACTTCTCAAACTTATTTCTGGAGGTATGCCCGACGGATTGCTTCTACCGATGGTCGTTGGAATTGTGGCATCGGGAATCTCCGGGTGGCTGGCAATGTGGGGAATGATTCGGTTGCTACGCACCAGAAGCTTTGCCCCGTTTGTGGCTTACCGACTTGTCGTTGGTCTGGCCATTCTTGTGTTGCTTGCCACCAACTTTCGATAGACCGATCCCGCAAATTGATTATGGCGCGACTACGAGCGTGACATCTCCAAGGGCAGCGGCAGTTGCCACCTGCGGTGCAGACCCGGCCGGAACGCCGATGATTACAAAGGTAATAGCAACCACGCTGTCGTTCGAAGACAGCTCACCGCTCGTAGAAACAACCATGGCGTTGGCGACAAGAACTACACCATTGGCTATGACATCGACATGATCGCCAGGCGACATTGGAGGCAGCGGCGTAGGGGAGGATATGGCAATTGTTCGCCAACCGACGGGAACATGTGCAATATTCGACAAATCGTCTGCGATGTTGGTTGAGGTCAATAGTTCGCCAGCACCGATGTTCTGCTTGGCGTAGGACGTCTGTCCAAGATCGGTGACGGTCGTGGCGGGAACAAGGGATGCCGGAACTCGTATCGATCGAACTAGGTCGCTTGTCACCGGTTCACCAGAGGCAATATCGCGGGTGGCCACAAATGTGGTGAAATTTGCAGCCAGACGTTGCCGTTGTGATTGCAATTGGATGATGCTGATCAAGAAGACAACAGAAGCAAAACCTGCGCACAGCGCAATGACTCTTCGTTGCCAGCGATTATCTCTGCAAAGTTTTGAGTATGCAGCGAAAAAAAATGTATGCACTTTGACAAGAACTGGTTGCACCGCAGCGAGGAATCGGACGACCGTTGCTGAATCCTTGATTCGGCGCATTGTGGCAACAATGTGTGCCACTCTAAATTTAAGTTGCCGAGTCCGACTAGTCCGTTTTAGTTGCCGAGGTGCTAGTCGGAGTACTTGACTTCGAAGGCGCCGGTGTGCTCACCGGTGTACTCGTAGGCGTGCTGTTCGATTCCGAAGAACTTGGTGCAGCGGCAGGTGCAGTCGAGTCTCCGTTGCTCGAAGACTCGTTCCCGCCCGAAATTGTCGCCGTAGACGTTGAACTTGGGGACGACTTCGAGCGACTGTCTGTTTTATAAAACCCATCACCCTTGAACGACACTCCAACGGGGGTGAAAACCTTCTTGACGGGCAGAACTTGCCCGCTAGACGGGTCTGCCAGGGTGGTGAAGGGTTCGTCGGTAAAGGCCTGGTGAACCTCGATGATCTTGCCCGAATCAATGAATTTATAGACATAGGTTGGCATCGGAGGACTAATTCTAGGATGTTGAAATGGCAATGCGCACCGCGGTCATCCCCGCCGCAGGTTTGGGAACCCGATTCCTTCCCGCCACCAAATCGGTACCCAAGGAGTTGCTACCAATTTTCGATACTCCCGCAATTCAGTTGGTCATCGATGAGGCAATCGGCGCCGGCATCGAACATGTCATTGTGGTTTCCAACAGAACTAAACCAGCAATTGAGGCGTATCTCACCCCGTCGTCGGATGTAGTGGATCGTGTACGCCGCAGCGGCCGAACTGATCTCGCAGATCGCCTCGCTCGTATCGGCGCCGATGTGCAGGTAAGTGTTGTTTACCAGGATGTTCCTCGTGGCCTTGGACACGCCGTTGGTTGTGCGCGACAGGCGGTCGGAGACAAGTCGTTTGCTGTGCTACTTCCGGATGAATTGATGGGCGACGAATCTTTACTAAAGGCGCTTTCTAAAGTTCACGATCTAACTGGTAACAGCGCGATCGGGCTAAAACGCGTCGCCAAAGACCAGGTCAGCGAGTATGGATGTGTCGGAATCAAGAGCGAACCCGATCGAAACGGCGTTGTGGAAGTCACCAGCGTGGTGGAAAAGCCGCGTCCGGCCAATGCACCTAGCGACTTGGTGATTATCGGCCGCTATGTATTCGGGCCACATGTGTTTGACGACATCGATTCATTGCAGCCAGCAGAAAACGGTGAAATTCAACTCACCGATGCACTGCTCATGGCCGCGCAATCTGGTTCGCTCAGCGGAATTGTCAGCGATATTGAGCGCCACGACACGGGTTCTCCGCGAGGATGGCTGGAAGCCGTGATTGAACTTACTCTGCAGCGTCCAGATGCGGGTCCGTCGTTAGAGAAGTGGCTGCGCTCACGGTTCGGATAATCGGAAGCGTTATCCAACGCATAGGCTCAGAAGTAGTGGGCCAGGGAAGGGGAGCAGATGAGTGAGCTACGGGTACAGATCGAACCCAAGCAAGTTGGGTTCTCAGCCGAACGGCTGACGCGTGTCGATGATTACTTTCGTAAATATGTAGATGACGGTCGCTTGCCCGGTTACACCATCGCCATTGCCCGAGGCGGGCACATTGCTCATGTGAGCACGTATGGCCAGCGCGATGTCGAGGCCAAGTTGCCAACCACTTCGGACACGTTGTACCGCATCTACTCAATGACCAAACCGATTACATCGGTTGGATTGCTCATGCTGGTCGAGGAGGGAAAGTTGCAACTCACGGATTTGGTGAGTGATTTCATTCCCTCCTTCGCTCACACGCGAGTGTGGCGAAGCGGAACCGTGTTGAAGCCAATTACCGATCCTGTCACCGAACCAATGCGCGTTTGGCATCTGCTTACTCAAACGGCCGGATTGACGTATGGCTTTTTATACACAGACGTAGTGGACGACATCTATCGTCGAGCCGGATTCGAAATGGGAGTTGGTCAGAACCAAACTTTGGAAGAGATCTGCGATCAGTATGCGGCATTACCGCTGCTTTTTCAGCCAGGAACATCGTGGAATTACAGCGTGGCCACCGATGTGCTTGGTCGCGTCATCGAGGTCGCTTCTGGCATGAACTTGGATGAGTTCTTTTCAACGAAGATACTTGGACCCCTAGGAATGGATGACACGACATTTGGTGTAAACCCAAAAAAGCATGATCGACTTGCCGCGCTGTACGGAGTAAGTGAGGCAACCGGTGGACTCAAGCGACTTGATTCGATGGGGAACAGCGCCAAATCGATGCCGATCTATCTCTCGGGAGGCGGCGGGCTGATCTCCACCGCGTTTGATTACTTTTTGTTCCTGCAAATGCTGGCGAACCGCGGCGTGTTAGGCGATGTTCGATTGCTATCTCCGGCCAGTGTCGCTTTGATGACGATGAATCATTTGCCGAATAATCAAGACGTATGCACGTTTGGTCGTTCCCTTGGCGAAGAGATCTACTACGACGGGATCGGTTTTGGCCTCGGAGTTTCGGTAGTTATCGATCAGGCAAAAACTCGCGGACCATGTCCAGTTGGCACCTACGGTTGGGGCGGTGCGGCGAGCACTGTGTTCTGGAATGATCCAGTTGAAGAAGTCACCGCGATGTTCTTCACCCAATTAATGCCCTCCACTACATATCCGATTCGGCCATATCTGCGTCAGTTGGTGTATCAGGCAATTACTGATTAGCGATTCCGATGATTGCTATTGAAGACGCTCGACAAGCGGTACTCGACTTGTGCTCGGCGCTCACGCCCCAGTTGACATCTTGTGAGGTCATGAGCGGTCGCGTTCTGGCGCAAGATGTGGTGGCCACCGAAAATGTTCCACCTTTTGCCAATTCGGCGGTTGATGGCTATGCGGTTCGGGCCGAAGATGTTGAGACGGTTCCGAGTGAGTTGCGGGTGATCGGGACGCTGGCGGCAGGGTCTGCTGATTCGTTCAGATTAAGTAAGGGTGAGGCTGTCCGAATAATGACGGGCGCCCCAATTCCGGACAATGCCGATGCGGTTGTCATGGTCGAGGATTCTGAACAAATTGACGGCGCCAGAGTTCGCTTGACGCGCCCCGCGCGACAGTCGCAAGCCATCCGCGCCGAAGGCAGTGATGTCCGAATTGGTGACACCGTGTTTGTGGCAGGAAGCGTGCTCAACGCGGCGGGTGCTGGAGTGCTCGCCAGTATCAACACGCGAACCGTTCTTGCCTATCCTCCGGCAAGGGTCGCGCTACTTTCTACCGGGGATGAATTGGTGATCGACGGTTCTCCGCTGTTACCGGGTCAGATCCGCGAGAGCAATCTGACAATGTTGGATGCGATGCTCGAGGAGACAGGTTGCGAAGTTCTCAATCTTGGAATCATTGCCGACGATGAAGATTTGTTGGAACGAACCTTGCGCGACGTGTCCGGGCGTTGCGATGCGATCGTCACATCTGGAGGCGTGAGCATGGGTGATTTTGATGTCGTCAAGGCGGTGCTTTCACGAATCGCCCAGATGAAATGGATGCAGTTGGCAATTAAGCCGGCTAAGCCGTTTGCCTTTGGTCAACTAGTTGCCTCAGACGGTCGCACGATTCCGATCTTTGGGCTTCCCGGCAACCCCGTGTCGTCTCTGATCAGTTTCGAGCTCTTGGCTCGCCCGGCGTTGCGCAAATTGATGGGGCACAGCAAGGACTTGATTCGTCCAACGGTGAGGGCAATCGTCGATTCGCCAATTCAGCGCAAGAAAGACGGAAAGTTGCATTTCGTTCGAGTGTTCGGATCGTTTCATCCAGATGGCCGATTACATGTGCGAGACACCGGGCCGCAGGGGAGCCATCAATTGGCGGCCACGGCAATGGCAAATGGTCTAGCCGTCGTTGCGGACGGCGACGGAGTTGCTGTAGGCGGCGAAGTAGACATATTGATGTTGGCGTAGGCTTCTCCCGTGGAATTGATTGATCCGTTCGGTCGTACGGTTCGGGATCTACGGATCTCAATCACCGATCGGTGCAATTTCCGCTGCACCTATTGCATGCCGGCCGAGGGAATGAAGTGGCTCGATCGCTCAGAAGTGCTCACTTATGAGGAATTGCACCGGGTGGCGGGCATTTGTGTCAACTACTTTGACGTCGACGGCATCCGCCTAACCGGTGGCGAACCGACCATGAGGGCCCATGTCGCCGTGTTGATCAGCAAGTTGGCCTCGCTGAAGGTTCCCAACTCTGCCAATTCGCCGCGGGCCGGCAAACCCATTGATTTGGCCATGACAACCAACGGCGCCACGTTACGAATGATCGCCTCCGAACTGCATTCGGCGGGGCTCCAACGGATCAATATCAGCCTCGACACATTGAATAAGCAGCGCTTTTTCGAAATGACTCGGCGAGACGAGTTGGAACATGTCATCGCAGGCATCGATGCCGCCATCGATGTCGGGTTTTCGCCGGTGAAAATTAACGCGGTAGTTCAACGCGACGTCAACGACGACGAGATTGTCGATTTAGCCGCCTTTGGTCGCGATCGCGGGGTCGAGATGCGCTTCATCGAGTTCATGCCGCTCGACGCACAAGGTTCGTGGGAGAACAACCAGGTCGTCGGGCAGGACGAAATAGTCGCCGCAATCGGGGCGGTGTTTCCACTTGAGCAAATGTCGGCGCGTGGTGCCGCACCGGCCAATAGGTGGCGCTATTTGGATGGGAAGGGCGCCGTTGGGGTCATTCCGTCAGTGACCAAACCCTTCTGTGGCGATTGCGACAGGGTTCGCCTGACCGCTGACGGTCAATTCAGAACCTGTCTATTTTCAACTACCGAATTTGATCTACGAAACCTGATTCGAAAAGGGGCGAGCGACGACGATGTTGCCGCCGAAATAAAGCGCGCGGTTGGAATGAAATGGGCCGGGCACAATATCGGCAGTGTTTCATTTGTCCGCCCCCGTCGTTCGATGAGCCAAATCGGGGGCTAACGGTTTTGAACGAGGTGAATTTTTCGCATCTTGATCCGATGGGTCGGGCTCGAATGGTCGATGTCACCCCAAAAGAAGCCACTCATCGTCGCGCCGTGGCCCGGTGCAAGGTATTTATGAAGCCGGAGACGACTGCGGCGATCGCCAATCGAGAGGTCAAAAAGGGTGACGTCATTGCGGTTGCTCGAGTGGCAGGGATACAGGCTGCCAAACGGACATCTGACATGATTCCGCTGTGCCACCCATTGCTCATTGGGGCCGTCACGATCAATTTTGAGATCGGTGATGATCATGTGGCAATCGAGGCTCAGGTCGACACGGTGGATCGGACCGGAGTCGAAATGGAGGCCCTCCACGCCTGTTCCATGGCGGCTTTGACCATATATGACATGTGCAAAAGCGCCGATAGGGCCATGGTTATTGGTGATTTGACCCTGTGGGAGAAGTCTGGCGGGCGCCAAGGGACCTATCGCCGCGCCGTCAAATAGAAGTCAATTAACCCCGAAATCTCCCTGTTCATGTCGTTTCTGTAGTCAATCTGTAATACAATCTCACCAGCGGCCATGGGGGTCGTGGCCCCATTTAGAAATAATCAAACGAGGCAAGAAGCATGAGCAAACTGATCCTGCTGATAGTTGGTGCCGCTTGGATGGCGGTTCTTCTTCCACCACTTGTGCGGGCCAAGCTCAACGGATCACCTTCAAACTCGGTGAGCAATTTCAGGCGCCAGCTTTACTCTTTGGAAAATAGCGGCGGTCGTCGTCCAGCCGGTCAACTTCGGGGGATGGCACGTCCATTGGCTCCGTCACCACGACGAGGACAATCTGGCGGTCGGCTAAGTCATGTCACGGCCCCACTCGTTCGCCCGGAAGGTGTTCGACACCATCGCCATGCAGCACATCTCAACCCGCACCACATCTTGCGTCAGCGTCGCCAGCATCTCGTTGTCGGACTGGCCGCACTCGTCGGGGCGTCCCTCTTTCTTGCATTTACGACCGGATCGACGATGATGGTCTACGCGTTTACCCTGAGTCTGCTCGCGCTCATCGGTTACTGCTACGTGCTCGTTCAACTGCGCCTGAAGCGCGAGAACGAGCGATACGTTCAACATTTTCGTCGCGTTGCCTGAGTAGTTTCGAAGCCATGCTTACGGCGCGCTAGGCGCCCAATGGTCAATACCCGCTAGGGTTTGTCGAGAAATACGGGGCTGTAGCTCAGTTGGTAGAGCGGTACGTTCGCAATGTACAGGCCAGGGGTTCAATTCCCCTCAGCTCCACGCAACGGGTCTAGGTCTTAACAATTACGGATGAAGATGGGGATTCAATGGCACTGACATGGGACGAGGCAATTGCTGCCGTTACGGCCCCCGGGCAGGTTTTCGAGTTGGTCAATACCAATGTTCTGGGAGTCGAGGTTCAGGTTTATAAGAACGCACCCGCCAACCTCGGGCAGGTTTTTGCTGGGTCTCGAGCCCACGGCGAGAAGACATTTCTTGTATACGAAGACGAGCGCTGGTCGTTTATCAAAACGATGGATCAAGTCGATGCTCTGGCCAACTTGTTGGTCAAAACTTATGGGATCAAAAAGGGCGATCGCGTCGCAGTTGCAATGCGCAACTACCCAGAATGGGCCGTGTCATTCGCCGCAATCATCTCCGTTGGGGCAATTTCGGTATCGATGAATTCTTGGTGGACGAGCGATGAGATGGACTATGCCTTGGAAGATTCCGGCGCGAGGGTGCTGATTTGTGATGAGCAGCGTTTCGACGTAGGCAAGGCAAGCTGTGAGTCGAAAGGGATCAAAGCCCTCGTGGTACGCGCGGCCAAGCCGCTACCCGCCGGTGTCGAAAGGTGGGAAGACGCGCTGGTCATTGGCCAGGGCCATCCCGGTGCCGATATTGGGCCAGACGACGACGCCACGATCCTGTATACGTCCGGCACAACCGGTCGGCCGAAGGGCGCCGTGTCCACGCATCGAGCAATCATTAGCGCGATCATGGCGTTTTCCTCGCGTAATGCGATCCTGACGGCCTACGGAACCCCACCGCCAAGTTCTGGAGACTTGCCACCGTCATTCATTCTCATTGTGCCGCTGTTTCATGTCACCGGATGCGTTCCAGTCATGCTCAGCTGTTTCATTGCCGGCTTAAAACTTGTGATCATGTACAAGTGGGATGTGGACAAAGCCTTGGAAATGATCGAACGCGAGAAAATCACCAACTTCGTTGGCGTGCCGACACAAAGTTGGGATCTCGTCAACTCTCCATCATTCGGGAAATATGACACCTCAAGTTTGCGCGCGGTAGGCGGCGGTGGCGCGCCGGCTCCAACGACGCTCGTGGCGAAGGTTGCCGACAGCGTCAAGCAGGGGAATCCGCAACTTGGCTATGGAATGACGGAGACGAATGCGTTTGGACCAGGGATAAGCGGAAAGGAATATCTTGACCACCCGACAAGTACCGGTCGAGCGGTCTTGCCGATGCGAGTCGAGGTGCGCGACCCCGACCTCAAGCCTGTGCCGCGAGGAGAGGCCGGAGAAATCTGGTTTTTTGGTCCGATGCTCATTCGTGGATATTGGAACCGACCCGATGCAACGGCAGAGGTGATCGTCGATGGCTGGCTACGCTCGGGCGATATCGGTCGTCTCGACGCTGAGGGGTTTGTCTACGTCGAGGATCGAGTCAAGGACATGATCCTCCGAGCGGGCGAAAACATCTACGGGGCTGAAGTGGAAAGCGCAATTTATGAACTCCCCGGGGTTCACGAGGTTGCCGTCTTTGGAGTTCCCCACGAACGACTTGGCGAGGAGGTCGCTGCAGCAATATTGCCCAATAGCGGGGTCACGCTGACCGCCCAAGAAGTGTGGTCATTTCTCGATGGGAAGATCGCCAAATTCAAAATTCCAACCCATCTGGCATTTGTCAGCCAGCAGCTTCCGCGGAATGCGGCCGGCAAAATTGTTAAGCGCGAACTCGAAGACCAGGTGGCAAAGGGGACTTTGAAAGTCGTTTCCCGCTAAAAGTAGCTATATAGGAATTTCCTCAGGTGGCCTAATGTGGCGAAACTGCCAGAGCAGGGTCAGATCGTAGATAATTTTGATCGTCGCACAGATGAGTAGCGGCCACCCAAAAGTCGAGTGATCGAGCATCCACCCGGCGAATATCGGCGGCAGGGCGGAGGCGAGACTGCGGGGAACGTTTGTGATACTTGCCGCTGCCGGACGCTCGCGAGGAGTCACAACGGCCATGACGTAGCTGATTCGAACAGGCACGTCCATTTGGGAAAGTAATCCTCTGAGAATAAAGCATGACATGGCCAACCACACGTTGGGCATGAACACGACGGCAACGAGCAACACGCTGGCCGGAATGTGGGTGAACACCATCGTTCGGACTAATCCAATGCGCCTAGCGATTCGGACGGCGATCAGAGAGGAAAAGGCGGACAGAACACCGGTGGCGAAGAAGACAATTCCAAGATCGGCCGTCGACAAGTCAAACTTATGAAATACCCACAGGGCGAAAATTGATGGCACCGCGAATCCGCCTCCGAACGCGTCGAGGCTAAACAGCGCGGCCAGTTTGTAAACCGTTATCCGCGATGGTCCAAGTGCGGTCGCTGCATCGTCTGCTCCATGCTCGATTGCCGGAGAAAGCCGCCGGTACAAGACGAACACCGCGACGCCGGCCACTGCGTACAACCAAAATGTTGTACGCATGCTTGCCAGTTCACCGAGACCGAGGCGATCTCCCAGCCACAGCGGGAACTTTGTGGAAATTGCACCGATCGATCCGACGAGAGCGCCGATGAGGTTGTACATGGCAAACAGGCTCGTGCGTTGTCGATCGCTCACGGTGGCGGGGAGCACAGCCTGTTCGGTGGGTAGAAACACGCTGACGTCACCACCCGAAGGGTTCATCGTGCCGATGGCGGCGACGATGATGAGCACGACAAATGTCGTGGCGAAACTGAAGGCGATACCGGTGGCAATCATCAACACGGACACAACCTGCAGTAATTGGCGTCGCCGAACTCCGTGACCGCGGACGCCAACTGCGAATGTCAGTACCGCAGAACCGAGAAGGGACGCTGTTACGACCGCTCCGACCTGGAGGCCGCTGAGCCCGAGCAAGATGAGGTACCCGGGCAACATGACATACACCAGGCCATCGACGAAGGCTCGAATCCCTCGCGTGACGACGAGTACCTCGGCATCGGCGCTTGCCTCGGAAGGTAGAAGTGCCCAACGACGTTGCACTGGGTCAGGCTACTTCGGCGCCAATGTTCGATTGGTGACGAGCAACTAGTGTCTCTCCACGTGCCATCAACCAATCTGACCAGCGATCCGACGGTTCGATTTGATGCTGTGGCAATCGGCAACGCGCTAGTTGATGTCCTTGCCACCGTGAACGAAAAGTTTCTGGTAGATCAAAACCTGGTCAAGGGATCGATGATGCTTGTCGATTCTGATCGCTCGCGTCATCTTTATTCGGCTGTCACCAAAGTCGCAGAGTCAAGCGGCGGATCGGTAGCCAATACGGCATACGGTTTGGCCAGTCTGGGTGGTCGCGCCGGATTCATCGGCAAGATCGCCGACGACGAACTCGGTGCAACATTTATTCGAGACATGAATACGATCGGAGTCGGGTTTTTCCCCGGGCAAACGAGCGTCACCGAGCCAACCGGACTGTGCGTCATCGTCGTGACACCAGACGGTCAGCGAACAATGAGCACATTTCTTGGGGCCGCCGCGTTGCTCGAATCTTCGGATATCTCCGAGGAAGCGGTAGTTGCAGCAGCAGTGTTGTTCCTAGAGGGTTACCTATACGACAAATACGAAGCCAAGCAGGCTTTCCGCACGGCGGCGGCCTACGCCCACTCCGCAGGACGAAAGGTTTCGCTCACGCTTTCCGATTCGTTTTGCGTAGATCGCCACCGAGAAGACTTCCTGGCATTGATCAACGACGAAATCGACATTTTGTTCAGCAACGAACTCGAATTGCTTTCCCTCTATCAAACCGATTCGTTTGACTCGGCGTTGAAACTCTTGCGCAGGGATTGCGAGTTCGCCGCCGTCACGCGAGAAAAGAAAGGTTCGATCGTTATCAACGGTGACGACCTGGTGCACATCAAGGCCGAACCGGTAGATCGGGTCGTCGACGCAACCGGCGCGGGAGACATGTATGCGTCGGGATTTCTATACGGCTTCACGAGGGGCAAATCGATTGAAGAGTGCGGACGCATTGCCTCGATTGCCGCCTCCGAGGTCATTACACATGTTGGCCCTCGGCCGCTTGTTTCCCTTGCCGAACTCTTATCACCGAATCTCGTGTAGCGGTCGGCGCTTACGGTCAATACGCTTGCGCGCATGGCCGTACTTGGATCAACTGTCCGTCACCCGATTGATCATGTGGAGGTGTTTCCGGCTCCAGCCCATGTCACAACAGTTCGCTTCACAACTGACGAAGTCGCATCGATTTGTCCTGTGACCGCCCAACCCGATCTGGCCAAAGTTGTCATTGAGTATCGTCCGGATAAATTCTGCATCGAGTCAAAGTCACTGAAGCTCTACCTTTGGAGATTTCGTGACATGGCCATGTACGCCGAGGCGCTCGCCGCCGAAATTGCCAACGAAGTGATGACCACGGCCAAACCGATTTGGGTAAAGGTCGAACTTACTCAGCGGCCTCGTGGCGGAATCGAAGTGCAGGCAATTGCCGAGCGCAATCGCTGACAGGTTTTCGCTTTTCGCTACTGACCGGTCTCGTCTTCGGCCGGTAGATAGCCGAGACGCAGATCTCCAAGTTTGACCAACGTAGAGGCCACCCAGCCACCAAGTGCGCCAAAGTGTTCGTCAAGCAACTTGCTCGTTCCGTCGGCAAGAGTCTCTTCGGCCAGTTCATAGGCACCGTCATACGTTATTTCTAGGGCATAGTCGACTGGATTTTGGCTGTCGCTGGAATGGCAGATTTCAATGGTGATGTTTTCCCGCTCCAAGCGATCGCTTCCAATCTTGGGGCTGTTTGCCACGGCAATGTCGTCGACGATCGAAGGATCGGGTTGACCCTCCAATCGCTGTACGCGAAAGACGACTTCAATTTCGATTGCCGGGTGTTCCGAAAAGATTTCCTCGACGTACCAACGGCGATAAGTGGCCTGACTCCAACTTGGCCAATTGAACGTCACATGGGCAACCACACGTGGTGGGCGACCCTCGCCGGGAAGGCCGTAACTTGTTTCCCAAACCAAATCACCGAGCAAAACGTCGGACTGAAAGTGCTCCTCGAATGCCTGTCGTTCGAGAAATGCGCTTGTAAATGCATCGCGCAGAGCGCTAATCGCATCGGTAAATACATGGTCGAGCATTGTTCGCCACATTACTCTGGCTTTTACGTAAGCGCTTCTCAATATGCGAGACTTGATCTATGAGCTTGGTGCTACTCAACATTCGCGATGGTGTTGCAACGTTGACTCTGAACAGCCCAAGTGAGCGCAACGTGTTGTCATCTGAGATGGTTAGCGACATCCTCGACACAATGGACGCGGTCGAATCAAACGAGTCGGTCTGCGCCATCGTCGTCACCGGCGCCGGATCGGCTTTTTGCGCCGGAGCGAAACTTTCAGACCTGGAGACCGCCTCGAAGAAATCGCTCGGCGAGATCTACGAAGGTTTTTTGCGTATCGCGCGCAGCCCGTTGCCCACGATCGCCGCGGTAAACGGTGCTGCAGTTGGGGCTGGGATGAATTTGGCCATTGGTTGTGATGTCCGAATCGCTGCTCGGCGGGCCCGTTTCGATACGCGGTTTTTGCACATTGGCATCCATCCGGGGGGAGGTCACACGTGGATGTTGCGACGATTAGTCGGACCACAATCGACGATGGCCACCGTCGTATTCGGTGAGGTTGTGGACGGTACCGAGGCAGAGCGGATCGGTCTTGTGTGGCGATGTGTCGAAGATGCCGATTTGTTGGAAGTGGCGCACAAATTGGCGGCTCGGGCGGCGACAGTTCCCCGTGGGTTGCTCACCGCTACGAAGCGGACGATTGCCGATATGGCCGACATAGACAGTCACATTGATGCCGTCGAGCGCGAACTTGGCCCCCAGGTATGGAGCCTTGACCAGCCTTGGTTCCCCGATCGGATCGCGGAACTAAAGGCCCGGATCGGTAAAAACTAGACCCGAATTAGGCGATAGGTGTAGGTTGGAATCAAGGGGAGCTAGCACATAGGAATTCTTCACCTGCTCGGCAGGACGGAGGCATAGATGAGCAAGCGCCATCAACACCGTCAAGTGGTGTTACCACCGAAGATCGAAGTTCGTGCCCACGCGCACAGCGAACGGCATCGGGTAAACGCCAAATTGCATGAAGTGACAAACCTTGTGAGTCACGGAGTCGAACCAGACGACGTCACCGAACCGGGGCGAAATTGGAAACCGATTCGCCATCACGATTCCGAAGTTGGCCGCGAATTAAGCCATCGGCCACTATTTCGACACTGGAAAACCAAGGCATGGAAGCGTCGCAAGATAACTCGAAAACAGCGGGCTCAAGCGTTGAATCCACAAAGGGACTTCGCTTAACTCTCGATTAGCGAACTACAGCCACGCTTTGGCCAGTTGTTCGGCTCGGCTTTCCCATTCCTCTGCGGTGAATCCGTAGCGAAGATGGTCTTCCCACACTCCATTGATTTCTAGAAAGCGCACGGATAGACCTTCCTCGCGAAATTGAAGTTTTTCCATCACGCGGCGGCTGTTCCGGTTGCGCGGAATGACACACACCTCGATTCGGTGCAGTCGCAATTCGTCAAAGGCGAATCGAGCGAGCAATATCACCGATTCGGCAATGTATCCGTTGCCGGCGCGCGCCTCATCTATCCAATAGCCAATGGTGCCGCATTGCATCGCGCCACGAATGACATTATTTAAGTTGACTTCACCGGCGAACGCGCCATCAACAAAGACTCCGAAGGAGAAATTATTCCCTGCCGTACGCTCACGTTCTCTGGCTGCGCATCGATTTGAAAATGCCTCGCGATTTTTTGATGGATCGGCTGTATGTAGCGGCACTTGAGGTTCCCAAGGCTGGAGCCATGAGCTATTGCGATTGCGAACCTCGCTCCAGGCTTCAAAGTCTTTGGACTCGAGAGGACGAAGCATGACGCGCTTTCCGTAGAGGCGCATCGAGGTGGCATTTACCCCGGAAGGATGCAAGATACGTCGAACCGCGCGCGTCATGTCACTGCCTTGGCGAGAAGTTCGGCGACGATGCCGTCAAGGATATTGCGGGTCGACACCGTAATCGAATTGAGTTGCAGTTTGCGCATGATTCCAACTAAAACGCAGCAGCCACCGACGATGATGTCTGCACGCTGTTCCGGCAGACCAGGGTTGTGTCGGCGGTCGGCAAGTGTCTCGGTAGCGAGAGTGCGAAAAACCTCTTCGACCGCGCTTCGGGTTATCACTAATCCGTGCAATCGGGTGGCGTCAAATGAGTGCAACCCAAGCTCAACCGCTCCTATTGTCACAATCGTTCCCGCCACACCGATCACACGGGTGGCGTCGCGGATGCCCGGTTGCTCGCGAATGATGTCTTCAACAAAGTCGGTCGCCAGACCGATTGCATTGGTTAATTCTTCCGGTTTAGGCGGATCATGACGGAGTTCCTTTTCTGTGATCACGACCGCACCAATTGGAATGCTGCTGACATGATCGAGCGCGGTAGATCCAATCATGATTTCTGTCGAGCCACCACCAATATCGATCACAATCGTCTTTTCCGAACTGATGGGTAACCCGCCTAGCGCGCCGTGATATGTCAGTCTTCCTTCGTCGCTGGCCGGCAGTAGTTCCGGCGTGACTCCGATCAACTCGGCCACCTCGTCCAAAAATGGTTTGACGTTTGCTGCTCTTCGGCTTGCTTCCGTTGTGACGACCCGAACCGATT
>JBDTPW010000116.1:0-7880 GCA_039932495.1 Ilumatobacteraceae bacterium | reverse complement strand
AAATCACGAGGTCAAGCCCAAGCGCATGGCGGACATTTATGGCCGTGACTAGATGACCGACATGCGGCGGGTCGAAGGTGCCGCCGAAGAGTCCAATCCGCTGAAGCACTCCCGCAGTCTACGAAGGGCTGCTTCTACCTACTCAGAGCCGGTTTCCCACCAGTAGCTCACTTGGCACTTGCTAAAACCCATACGCACACTGGAAAACAAATTCAAAAAATATTTTCATTAAGGTCTTTCATTATTTCGGCCGATGAACTAATGTCTTGTTTTCGTCCAGCAAGGGTAATAGCAAGGCAAATCCCCCCAAAATTCCCCCACCCATCTAGTAGTTGCGAGAATGTGTCGTCCGGCGCGCACTATGCCAACTTTCACTGCCCGGAACGGAACATTCACCCACAGAAAACGGTTGTAACAAACATGTCAGATGCAATTGGTCTTTATCTAAACGAAATCGGCAAGGTTGCCCTGCTCAATGCGGAAGATGAGCGCAACCTGTCAAAGGCAATCGAGCGCGGTCGCGATGCTGCCGCCCGACTTGAATCCGGCGAACGTGGCGCGGCACTTCGGGCAGAACTGCGTGGCGCGGCAAAAGCCAAGGATCGCTTCATTCGCTCAAACCTTCGACTGGTCGTTTCCATCGCCCGTCGTTACCCCCTCCCACAAGGAATGGACCTTCTCGACCTCATTCAAGAGGGCAACCTTGGCCTAGAACACGCTGTCGACAAGTTTGACTGGCGTCGTGGTTTCAAATTTTCCACCTACGCCACCTTCTGGATCCGCCAGGCAATCGGGCGAGCGTTGGACCAAAAGGCAAGCCTCATCCGAATTCCTGGCGATCGATCGGCCACTCTGCGCGCCGCGCTTCGTCAGGGTTCTGGAGATGCAGAAGGTCTCGACTCTCTGAATGCCGAACTTCATCGTCTCACGACTCCGGTATCGCTTGACAAAACCATTGGTGACGATGGCGATGCCACCCTCGGTGATCTCGTTCCAAACGATGACATCAGCCCTGAAGATGCGGTGATGTCGCTCGTCGATAACGATTTGCTCAGCGACTTGCTGAACACTCTCGACGATCGTGCTCGCTACGCCGTTGAGGCACGTTTCGGAATGCATGACGGAGAACGCAAGAGCTTTCGCCAAGTTGGAGAAGAACTCGGCGTGACCGCAGAGGCTGCCCGACGCTTGGTGAGTCGCGCAGTTGACTCACTTCGCGAAGACGCGGGCGATTTCCTTACCGTCTGAACCCTCCAGGGTTCAGCGAGACTGAATGATCATGGCACGAAGTTGGACCCCAAGTTCGTGGCACACATTTCCAGCCGCTCAGCAACCGGAATGGCCAGATAGCGGTCACCTCGATCGCGCGCTCAAGCAAATCGCCTCGTATCCACCGCTCGTATTTGCGGGCGAGGCGCGCTCCTTGCAATCTGCGCTTGGGCAAGTCGCCAGTGGAAACGCATTCTTGTTGCAAGCCGGTGACTGCGCCGAAAGTTTCGACGAGTTCACGGCCGTCAACATTCGAGAGAAGCTTCGCGTCATTTTGCAAATGGCCGTCATGCTCACCTACTCGACGGGAGTTCCTGTCGTAAAAGTTGGACGAATCGCCGGTCAGTTCGCCAAACCACGAACGACGGATAAGGAGTTCGTGGGTAACGAGGAACTACCAGTGTTCCGTGGCCACATGGTCAACGATCCCGCTCCGCACCATGAAGCGCGTCGGCCAAATCCGGATCGACTCATTCAGGCATATCACCAGGCTGCCAGCACGCTCAATTTGCTGCGGGCATTTACAAAGGGTGGGTTTGCCGACCTCAACCGAGTGCATGCATGGAACCAGGAGTTCGTTGCCTCAAGCGCCGAGGGTCAGCGATACGAGCAGGTTGCCGGCGAGGTCGAACGGGCACTCGCCTTCATGCGGGCCTGCGGTGTCGATACCGAAACCAATAACGCTTTACATCAGGTTGACGTGTACACCAGCCATGAAGCGCTCATCTTGGGTTACGAAGAGGCTCTCACTCGTCAAGACTCACTCACCGGTGGCTGGTACGACTGCAGCGCGCACATGTTGTGGATCGGCGATCGCACTCGCCAACTAAATGGTGCCCACATCGAATTCCTACGGGGCGTGGGCAATCCGATCGGGTGCAAAATCAGCGCCTCAACCGATGTCGACTATTTGCTATCCCTTTGCGATGTGCTCAATCCGGCCAGAATTCCTGGTCGACTCACGTTGATTTCTCGGATGGGTGCTGGAGTTGTCGAGGACGCGCTACGTCCGCTAATTCGTTGTGTTCGCGACGCCGGACACCCGGTGGTTTGGGCATGTGACCCGATGCACGCAAACACATTTAGTGCACCGAATGGGCGAAAGACACGCCATTTTGACGACATCATCAAGGAAATTGTTGGTTTCGTTCGGGCACATCGAGCCGAAGGAACCTGGCCGGGTGGAATTCATGTCGAACTTACCGGAGACAATGTCACCGAATGCTTGGGCGGTGCAGAAGCCGTCATGAACGACGACTTGGATGTGCGCTATGAAACCGTCTGTGATCCCCGTTTGAATGCCCGGCAATCTCTCGATCTAGCCTTCCGCGTCGCAGAACTTATTCGCAGCAATAATTAGTGCCGTGAAGGCATTTGAATTGGTGCGGGACTGGCCGGCTTCGGCCGTTGCGATTGCGGTCATTGACCCAAACGAACAACTGCATGTGTACGGCGACCGTAAATCAGAATTTCGACTCGCCTCGGTGACAAAGTTGATGACTGCATGGGCCGCCCTTATTGCTGTCGAAGACGGCTCGATTTCTCTCGACGATCCGATCGGGCAACCCGGTTGCACTTTGCAACACTTGCTCGCCCACGCCGGTGGATACGGTTTCGATGGAACCGAGGCACTCATTGCACCGGAACGAAAACGTGTGTACTCGAATACGGGTTACGACATGATCGCAGAATATGTCTCCTCGGCGACAGACATTGGGTTCTCCGTATATCTCGACGAAGCAGTGTTCCAACCGCTGGAAATGAACTCCACGCAATTGCGCGGCAGCGCGGCCTGGGGTGTGTATTCGACGCTAGAGGATTTAATTCAATTCATCGGCGAACTTCGCCAACCAACGCTTATCGACAACAGCACGTTCATTGCCGCGACGAGTTCGCAGTTCCCGAATTTGGAAGGCGTCATTCCGGGGCTCGGTCGTTTCAATCCGTGCCCTTGGGGATTAGGCCCAGAATTGCGCGCCACCAAACATCCGCACTGGACGGGCACTCGAAATAGTTCGTCTACGTACGGTCACTTCGGAGGTTCTGGAACATTCGTCTGGATAGATCCGGTTGCGAACGTTGCCTGTTGCGCGCTCGCCGATCTCGAATTTGGTGACTGGGCACTCACCCACTGGCCAATCTTTAGCGACGCCGTACTTTCCGAACTGGGGCGCTAGGCAAATTGAAACCAGCATCTAATCACAACGCCGATCTGTGGTTGTTGCTCGCCTGTTCGTTCGGAACCGCGACTGCCAACAGCGTCATTTTTGCCGCACTCGGCGACCTCCAAGACACGTACCACTTCGCCGATTCTGGATTGGGCCTCATCGCCGGCGCGGGATTCCTTACCGGACTATTGGTTCAGCTGTTCATCGCCCCATTTGCAGATCGTGGATATTCAAAGCGGCTAATCATTATCGGTCTGCTCTTGGCCGGCGCGGGCTCCGTGCTGTTTTCAACCGGTAGCACCCTTGCCCAATTCATAGTTGCGCGTGCCGTTGTCGGTTCTTCCTTTGGGTTTGTCTTCCCCGCAGTTCGTGCGCTCGCCGCCAATCTTGACACCGCCCGCAGCGGTGAGCGAATGGGCAAGGTTGTGTCGGTCGAACTCATCGGATTCGTGTGCGGACCGCTTGTGGGCGGACTTCTTATTGATCCGATTGGATTGTCGGCGACGTTTTTCGTCTTTGGTCTCGTTGCATTCACCACCGTCGCAATTGTGACTCCCAGAACATTTCCAACACTTGCTCAGACGGGAGATTCACAGAAACTGAGTATCGAATTGCTCCGCCACCCGCGAATTGTCGTTGCAGTCTTGGTCGTAATGGCAATCCAATTACCTATCGGCGTGTACGACGCACTGTGGGATCGGTACCTCACCGATTTAGGCGGAAGCAACGTCGTCGTGGGATTCTCGTTTGCCTTGTACAGCGTGCCATTTATGTTGTTGTCGTCTGCCGGCGGCAAACTTGCCGATCGTGGCCAACCACAGCGCATTGCCCTTTGGTCGATGCTCGCCGTCGCACCATTCGTTTTCTTCTACGGCTACTTCGACATTTTGTGGATCGTTGTAGGACTCAACGTGTTTGAAGGAGTGGTGCAGGCGGTTGCCTATCCCGCAACGGCGGCCGCCGTCGCCAAGGCTGCACCAATCGGACGAGCTTCGGCGGCCCAAGGCCTAAGCGGTTCAGCGGGCCTAGTTGGTGCGATGATCATGGCCTTCACGATGCCGTCTGTGTATGGCCGCTTCGGCCCAACGGCCACGTTCGGTTTTGTGTTTGCGCTAATGATCGCACTCACCGGTGCGGCCGCGTTGCTACATGTTCGGTTGGAGCGCGCCGAAATTGTGCGAATTTCAAATTTATCTAGCTAAGCCGTTCAATGACCATGGCCATTCCTTGGCCGCCGCCGACGCACATGCTCTCTAACCCAAACGTCTTGTCTGTGGATTGCAGGCCGTTGATCAGTGTCGTCATAATCCTGGCTCCGGTCATTCCGAACGGGTGACCTAGCGCGATTGCACCGCCATGAACATTTAGTTTCTCCATCGGGATGCCAAGGTGTTTTGCCGATGGAATAACTTGCGCGGCGAATGCCTCGTTGATTTCGACGAGATCAATCTGATCGATTGTCATTCCGGCACGCTTAAGCGCCTGTCGGCAAGCCTCGATTGGCCCTAGCCCCATGATTTCCGGATTGAGCCCAGACACGCCGGACGAGATGATTCGTGCAAGAGGCGTGAGACCAAGTTTTTTTGCCTTTGCCTCGCTCATGACCAACACCGCCGCCGCACCGTCGTTGAGCGGACACGCATTTCCCGCCGTGATTTGACCATCGGGTCTAAACACTGGCTTCAACCCGGCCAACGCCTCGATCGTGGTTCCATCGCGCGGGCCATCGTCTTTGCTGATGACCGTGCCATTTGGCAATGTGAGCGGAGTAATTTCACGTTCGAAGAATCCGTTCTTCTGATTTGCCACCGCAAGATGTTGCGAGCGCGCACCAAATGCGTCCATCTCCTCCCGAGAAACATTTTCAATCTCGCGAACATTTTCCGCGGTCTGACCCATAGAGATGTAGTAATCGGGCAGGCCCGTCGGTGGGGTCCACTTTGGTTGCCCACCCTGAGCTCGCAATTTGGTGCGCTCGCCTGACGGTTTGAAGATCGGGTTTGGCGCGGTGTCGCTTGCACCGGTCGAGTAGCGACTAACTGTTTCGACACCGGCGGCGATAAAGCAGTCACCCTCATCTGACTTGATCGCATGCGCGGCCATTCGAATGGTTTGCAAACTCGAAGAGCAATAGCGATTGACGCTCACTCCCGGCACGTCATCGAGTCCTGACAAAATCGCAACTACTCGAGCGATGTTGAACCCGCCCTCACCGGCTGGCTGGCCGATGCCCATCATCAGGTCATCGATGTCGGTTGATTTGACCTGGGGAACCTTGGCCATGAGCGCCTTGACGATTTGTGCCGACATATCGTCGGGTCGAAGATCGACGAGCGAGCCCTTATTTGCCCGACCAATCGGACTACGCGCGGTGGCGACTATCACTGCCTCTGTCATGGTTGACTCCTTTGCCCTGCTCAGAGTAGCCAGATATGGCTACCGCGCGTTAACTCAGGAACAGCCGCTGCTCGTCCCGCAATCGCCACACACATAGCAAGCCCCTGCGCGTTGCATGTTGGCCGATCCACACGATGAACAAATCTGACCTGTTCGAGCCGGCCTCGGTTGACCGCTGTGTGCGGACTTTGCTTGGGCATCGAAATCGAGTTGGGCAACCAGATCTGACACCGACGGAATTGTTTTCGGGTCTGCTATTAGGTCAATGCCTTGAGCGGTTTCGCTCATCGACTCTTCCACGCCAGGAAGCGTTGGCTGCATCCGCTCTTCGCGAGTGTAAATTCCCAGTTCGGCGCGTTCGTCCTCAGTTAGATATTCGACCGCGAGTCGACGGAATAGATAATCGACGATCGATGAAGCCATTCGAATGTCTGCGTCATCGGTGATGCCGGCGGGTTCGAAACGTGTGTTGATGAAAGCCTCAACGAACGCCCTCAGCGGCACTCCATATTGGAGCCCGTAGGAAATGCTCTTGGCGAAAGCATCCATGATTCCGGCAAGGGTCGAACCTTGTTTGGAAACGGTGAGGAAAACTTCGCCTGGGCGACCGTCTGCGTACTCACCGATCGTGGCAAAACCTTTGCAATCCGCAACGCGGAATTCAAAGGTGCGACCGCGGCGCGAACGTGGAAGTTTCTGACGCACAGGCTGATGCACGATTCGCTCTACAATTCGCTCGACGACGGCTGAATTCGCGGTCGCATCGGCCGTTCCCTGTTCGCCATCCTTCTTTGCCGTAGAGAGTGGCTGACCAACCTTGCAGTTGTCGCGATAGACCGCAACCGCTTTGATGCCGAGTTCCCAGGACAACATGTGCAACTTTTCGATGTCTTCAATTGATGCTTCCTCTGGCATGTTCACGGTCTTGGAAATTGCGCCCGAAAGAAACGGCTGTGTTGCACCCATCATTCGCACATGGCCCTCGTAGTGAATCGTGTTGTCGCCCATCGAGCAGGCAAAAACTGGCAGATCTTTTACGTTCAGCTCTGGCGCTCCGAGAATTGACTTGTTGGTGTCGATGTAGGCGACGATGCTGTCAATTTGCTGTGGGGTGTATCCAAGTTGAGCCAATGCTCGGGGCACAGTCTGGTTGACGATCGACATATTGCCGCCACCGACAAGTTTCTTGAACTTGACCAATCCAAGATCGGGTTCGATTCCCGTCGTGTCGCAGTCCATCATCAATCCAATGGTTCCGGTTGGCGCTAGCACGGTTGCCTGGCTGTTGCGTACGCCAAACTCTTCGCCATCGCGAACGGCGGCATCCCACGATTCGCTCGCCGCTACGACAAGATCGCCTTGGACAACCTCGATGTTTTTGATCTCATGATTTGCGTCGCGATGCATGCGCAACACGTTGAGCATGTGTTGTTCATTTGGTGCGTATCCAGCGAATGCTCCCATGCGGCTAGCCGTGCGCGCGCTTGTCGCATACGCATGACCTGTCATCAACGAAGTGAGAGTGGCGGCCCACGCCCGACCTCCGTCGCTGTCATATGGCATTCCCAATGCCATGAGTAGCGCACCCAAGTTGGCGTAGCCGAGGCCGAGTTGACGGAATTTTCGGCTGTTCTCGCCAATCTTCTCTGTTGGATAGTCGGCGTTACCAACCAATATTTCTTGTGCGCTGAACATCACCTCGATGGTGTGACGGTACGACTCGACATCGAACACATCGTCTTCGCCGAGATATTTCAATAGGTTGATCGATGCCAAATTGCACGCAGAGTTGTCGATGTGCATGTATTCGCTGCACGGGTTTGAGCCGTTGATTCGCCCAGTGGCGTGTGCGGTGTGCCACTTGTTGATCGTCGTGTCGAACTGCAAACCGGGATCGGCGCACTCCCACGATGCCGTGGCAATTTGGCGCCACAGATCGCGCGCCCTAATGGTCCGAACGGCCGAGCCGTCCTTCACAGCGCGAAGCGTCCAGTCGCGATCTTCCTTGACCGCGTTCATGAACTCGTCGGTCACCCGTACAGAGTT
>JBDTPW010000115.1:0-5836 GCA_039932495.1 Ilumatobacteraceae bacterium | reverse complement strand
GTTGCCAGCGCCGAACGAATCGCCATTATTAAACGTGCTCGCGCGATTCGCCAGCACATGACGGATGTCCTCACTCAACTCGCCAGCGGATCCCTTGTTCTCGCGGATGCGCTAAATAATTCGAATTCCGAAGCGGCGGTGAATCGCTTATATGTCGTCAAGGTTTTGGAGTCGCTTCCAGGAATCGGGAAAGTTGTTGCCCGCCGAGTCATGAGCGACATCGGCATTGCCGAAAAGTGTCGAGTTGGCCAACTCGAGTCGGCTCATCGAGCCAGTCTGATCAAGAGATTCGCAGCCTGAGAATGGCCAAACCTCTTGTCGTCGTAGTTTCCGGCCCGGGAGGCGTTGGTAAGAGCACGATTGTCGATGCGCTTGTCGAGCGAGATCCGACGCTGTGGCTTAGTCGTTCGTGGACCACTCGTCCGAGGCGTCCTGGCGAGGCCGAGGACGCCTACGTATTCGTCGCGCGAGAACAATTTGAGGAGAGTTTGGCCAGGGGAGGACTACTTGAATGGACTGAGTTTCTCGGCAATTTGTATGGCACGCCGACGCCCAATGCACCCAACGGTCGCGACATCGTCCTTGAAATCGAAGTTGACGGCGCGCAACAGGTAAAAAGCCTCGATTCCGACGCATTGCTGTTATTCGTTCTGCCGCCGAGCCGCCAGGAGCAACGAACTCGACTCATTGGGCGAGGCGATCCCGATCAGCGAATCGAACAACGTCTGCGCAAGGCCGAGATCGAAGAGCCAGTTGGCATGGCAATTGCCGACTATGTGTTGGTCAACGACGACTTGGACTCCACAATCGAAGAAATGCTTGGCATTATCAATTGGGAAAGAACTCGCCGCGGTCAATGAAAATGCGGCTTCCGCGCCCCGATGAGGGGTCGAGCGGGTAGAATTTATGGTCGGCTTATAGAGGAGATACCACGTGCCAAGTGAAGACACAATGATGAATCCACCCATCGAAAACTTGATGGACCGAACTGCATCAAAGTTTGCACTCGTCACATTGTCTGCCCGTCGCGCGCGAGAAATCAACTCGTATTTCAATCAGTTGGGTGAGGGTCTTGGCAGCATGGTGCCACCACAGGTGAGTTCAACTTCGCGCAAGCCTCTATCCATCAGTTTCGAAGAGATAGCCGCAGACAAAATTAAGAGCGTGCCGATGGCCGTCTACGAGGAACTAGAAGAAGAACTCGATACCGAAATTCTCGACGAGGCCGCCACCGAAGTTGTCGATGCAATCTCCGAGCCAATCGTCGAAGCAGCCGAACCGACTCTGTAATCCCAAAGTATCGGCGATGAGCGCGCTTACCGGCAAGCACATCGTCATAGGCGTTTCGGGGGGAATAGCCGCCTACAAGTCCGTCGAACTGTGCCGTCTACTCGTCGATGCCGGGGCTCATGTTGCGCCGATCATGACTAGCGATGCCGAACACTTCATCGGCAAAGCAACTCTTTCTGCGCTTGCATCCGAACCCGTGCATACCTCTTTATGGGATGACACCGATCCGATTCCACACACTCGGCTCGGCCAACTTGCCGATCTGGTGGTTGTGGTTCCTGCAACCGCGCGAGTGATTGGCGCATTCGCCGCAGGGATTTCATCCGATCTGCTAATTGCGACGCTGCTTGCCACGCGCGCGCCGGTGATGCTGTGCCCGGCCATGCACACCGAAATGTGGGAGCACCAAGCAGTGCAAGAAAACCTAGCCACCTTGCGCCGACGGGGAGTGCATGTCATGGATCCGGAGAGCGGTCGCCTTGCCGGTGGCGACGTCGGGATCGGTCGCCTCGCCGATCCGCACTTTATTTTCGATCGGATTGTGCAACTGCTCACGCCAGGAGATCTGTACGGAACCCACATCGTCGTCACGGCTGGTGGAACCCGTGAACCGATCGATGCAGTCCGCGTGATCGCAAATCGATCGTCTGGTAAACAGGGTTACGCAATTGCGGCCGAGGCGGCTGCTCGAGGTGCCAAGGTCACATTGATTAGCACTATGGAGCGAAACGTTTTGTACGGAGTCGACACCGTGTTGGTCGAAACCGCCGTCCAGATGCAGGAGGCGCTGTCGCGGGTTGCAACTGCGGCAGATGTCATCATCATGGCCGCCGCTGTTGCCGATGTCCGACCGAAACATCCTTCGGCCGCGAAACTGAAGAAGGATCCGAAAACCGGAATCATTGCTCGGCTGGAAACACTTGAGCTTGAACCGACGCCAGACATCTTGGCCGGGCTTGGGGCGACAAAGAAACCTGGCCAAGTACTAGTCGGCTTTGCCGCAGAGACGGACAACCTGATCGAGCACGGGTGCGCAAAATTAGTATCTAAGAATCTCGACCTGATCGTCGCCAACAATGTTGCAGACCCGGGAGTCGGTTTTGGTCACAACACAAACGCGGTAACACTGATCTTCAAAGATGGTCCATCGCGCGAGGTACCCCTCGCCGACAAACGCGTCATTGCGCGAGAGGTATTGGATAGTGTGGTGCGAATTCGAACTGGCCATTTAGAGGAGCCCGCGTGAGAAATTTCAGTTTCACATCGGAGAGCGTCACCGAGGGGCACCCAGACAAGATGGCCGATCAGGTATCGGATGCGGTTCTTGATGCGATCCTGGCTGAAGATCCAAATGGCCGAGTGGCTTGCGAAACTCTGCTCACGACTGGCCTGTGCGTCGTCGCCGGCGAAATTACGACCACGGCATACGTTGACATTCCGAGGATTGCTCGCGAGGTCATCAAGGGAATTGGGTATGACAACGCTCTGTACGGATTCGATGGCAACACCTGTGGTGTGATTGTCTCGATTGACGAGCAGAGCCCAAACATTGCCCAAGGCGTCGACACAAGCGAAGAAACTCGTAGCGGCAAAAGCGGTGAGGACAAACTAAATAGTCAGGGTGCCGGCGATCAAGGAATGATGTTTGGTTACGCGTGTGACGAGACACCCGTCCTGATGCCGCTACCAATTTGGCTTGCACATCGGATGGCGGAAAAACTCTCTGACGTTCGCAAATCGGGTGCCATTCCATACCTGCGACCAGATGGTAAGACGCAAGTCACTTTTGAATACGAAGACGGCAAGCCCGTGCGATTAACAACGGTGTTGATTTCAACTCAACATGCCGATGGAACACCTCGCGACACGGTCATTCGACCAGACCTCATCGAACAAGTCATTCGCCCGGTGATTCCGGAGCAATTTGCGAGAGACAAGTTCGACGTTCATATCAACCCGACTGGCGAATTCGTCAAGGGTGGGCCACACGCCGACACCGGGCTCACCGGCCGCAAGATCATTGTCGACACATATGGCGGAATGGGTCGTCACGGCGGTGGCGCGTTCAGCGGCAAGGATCCGTCAAAGGTCGATCGATCGGCGGCGTATGCGGCTCGCTGGGTTGCTAAGCATGTGGTTGCCTCTGGTTCGGCAAAGCGTTGCGAAGTTCAGGTTGCGTATGCAATTGGTATGGCCCATCCGATCAGCATCCTGGTCGAAACATTTGGCACCAATACCGTCGACGAACTGCTTATCGAGTCGGCCGTCAAGGAAGTGTTCGATCTACGTCCCGCAGCAATTCTTCGCGATCTCAACCTCAAGCGACCGATCTATCGAAATACAGCGGCCTACGGCCACTTCGGTCGTGAACATCCAGACTTCACATGGGAGTCGTTGTCGCGGCTCAAAGAGTTCAAGGCAGCCGTCAAACTCTGATCGCTCGCGTCGTACCCGATGTCACCGGTATCGACAAAACCTTCGATTATTTGGTGCCCGACGCAGTTGCACTAAATCTTGTCGTCGGATCTATGGTGCGCGCGCCATTGGGTCGTCGAAAGGTCGCGGGCTGGGTAGTTGGAATCGATGAGGTATCGACCGATTCGGAACTAGATCCCGAAAAGTTGCTGCCGATTATCGCGGTGATAGGCAAGGGCCCGTCCGCCGAAATAATTGACCTGGGAAAGTGGGCGACAAAACGATGGGCTGGACGGATGCGCGCCTTTTGCGTGGCAGGCTCGCCGAGTAAACGAATACTCGCGTTGCCAACAGCGCGTTACTCGAAGCGAACTCAGGTCGCCTCGAATGCGAACGACGACATTGGTTGGGCGATCAACGAACGAAGCACCGTGCTTCTGCGCAAGGGACCACACGCCGACCTGACCGCTCTCGTCGCTTCTTGTGTAACCCATGGCCCGACGTTGGTCGTCATACCTACCATTTATCGAGCCCGAATGATGGCGGCGGGTTTACGCCGAAAGGGTCTGTCGGTCGCTCTTCTTCCAGATGATTGGGCCCAGGCGGCCGGGGGAGTTGACGTCATCATTGGTTCGCGAAGCGCGATCTGGGCTAGAGCGCCGCGATTGTCGAGCATCGTCGTACTCGACGAACACGACGACGGTCTGCAAGAGGAGCGCGTCCCAACATGGCATGCCCGCGATGTGGCGATCGAGCGAGCGAGGCGATTGGGGATCGCCTGCCTGCTAATCAGCCCCGTTCCAAGTGTTTCTGCATTTGTTGCCGCGGACGATCGACGTCGCAGCGATGATCCACAGATTGAGCGGCACGAATGGCCGGAAATGCAGGTCATCGATCGCGCCGCCGATGAACGGTGGTCGTCGAGTCTGCTTTCGTCGGAACTAATCGCAGAGTTACACGATCATTCCAGACGAATCGTGTGCGTGCTCAATACCAAGGGGCGGGCAAGACTCTTGGCCTGCTCACGTTGTCGAACAATCGCCCGTTGTGAGGTGTGCGATGCGGCGGTGCAACTGACCGATGCAGAGATTTTTCATTGCCCGCGGTGTTCGGCACAGCGACCCCAGGTGTGTCTTTCGTGTGGGGCGCATAAATTTGCACTGCTGAAACTTGGCGTCAATCGTTTACGCGAGGAACTTGCGTCAGCGGCTGGGCGCAAGCTCACCGACGTCGTCGAGGTGACAGGGTCGCCCAAATCAAGTGTCAATTTCAGTGAGACGACAAAGTTGTTTGTCGGCACAGAAGCCGTCTTGCATCGGGTGCATCAGGCCGACACGGTTGTGTTGCTGGACGTCGACGCCGAGCTATTCGCGCCGCGTTATCGTGCCAGCGAAATCACATTGAGTCTTATTGCGTTGGCCGCGAGAGTGGCGAAGAAACGAAGTGATGTTGGTCGCGTATTGCTGCAAACGCATTCCGCCCAACATGAACTTTTTCGCGCAATTAATACCCTGGATTTCGACACACTACTTAAGAGCGAAAGTGATCGCCGAAAATCTATGTCATTGCCACCGTTTGGTTCGATGGCTCGCATTTCTGGGACCGGAACCTCGACATTTGCCGCAGAACTTGCGTCGAACTTGCTAGTCAAAGTCGCCAAACTCGCGGAAAACGATGTGATTGTTCGGGCGGCTTCGGTGAACGACCTTGTGGCCACTGTGCAGAATGTCCCAAAGCCAAAAGGCTCGCGCCTCAGGATTCAGATCGACCCGCCACGCGTATAACTCGATAGCCACGCTTGCTTGTGAAGCGCTCGACGTCGTACCCAAGTTCCTTCAACCATTTGACGAGCGAATCGGATCCGAGGTTGCGATTGACAACGAGCCATGCCTCTCCGTGCTCGGTCAATCGGGCCAACCAAAGACTGAGCAAATTGTGAAGTTCCTTCTTCCCGATTCGGATCGGCGGATTGCTCCAGATCAGATCAAATGTTGTGTCGGGTGGGATGCCTTCCGGGCCAACCGCGTGCACATTTGGAACGTGGTTACTCTCGGCATTTCTTGTAGTCAGCGAGATTGCCCGTTCGTTGATATCGACCGCCCACACAGTCGCCTCGGGTGAATGTGTCGCC